>DMZT01000010.1 GCA_003484865.1 Stenotrophomonas sp. | reverse complement strand
GCCAACACCTCGGCCGCACGCCCGAAACCGGTAGAGCCGACCGTTGGTCGGCTGCCCTTGGCGCATACCCACCGCTGACGGCAGCCGACCAACGGTCGGCTCTACACAATTTCCGGTGCCGGACGGGAGGCAGCCGACCAACGGTCGGCTCTACGCGGCTCAGGTATCGGACTGGCTGGCGTCTTCCACCGGGCCCAACTCGTGCAGCACCGCGGTGGCATAGCAGCCCGGCGGCAGCGCGAAGCTCAGTTCCAGCACATCTGCGGCCAGCCACTGATGCTGCAGCATGGCCGGACGCAGGCGCAGCGCACGGCGCTCCTGCTTCAGGCGGGCGCCTTCCAGGCCGGCGCGCAGCGCGAGCGATTGCTCGTCCGCGACCGCGCCCAGTTCCAGTTCGGCGGCGGCGCCGTTGCTGCGCAGCTCGCCTTCGCCCCACAACGGGCCGCTGGGGTGGATGTCGAAGCGGCCAAGGCGGTCGGCCAGCAAATCCGTCCACGGCTCCGGGCCGAAGACACTGCGGCTGCCATCGAGCATCCAGACCTCGCCGTCCAGCGGCGTGTCCCAGTTGCCCTGCTCCACGCGCGCCGCCAGCACCTGGTTGAACAGTGCCGAGCGCGCGGCCGAGAGCAGCAGCGAGCGCTGGTCCGGGCGCATGCGGCGGCCGCCGAACATGGCCAGCGCAGCCGGCACGTTGCCGCCGTCGCGGCCGAAGCGCTGCTCACCGAACCAGTTCGGCAGGCCGCGCGAGGCGATATGGGACAGGCGCTCTTCGATGGCCGCGGCATCGCCGCGCACATCGCGCAGTACCAGCTTGAAGCGGTTGCCAGCCAGAGCACCGCGCTGCAGCTTGCGGTTGTGCCAGGTCGACTCGACCACCTCGATCTCGTCCGAGGCCAGCAGCGCCGGATCCGGCGCCACGCGCTTGGGCAGGTGCACGCTGAAGCGCTGCGTGGTGACCGCGTGCCGATCTTTCATGCCCGCGTAGCTGACCGCCATGTCCGGCAGGCAAGCCCACCTGGCCAGCACCTTGGCCACGTGCACGGTGTTCGCCCCGCGCTTGCGGATCGTCAGCAGCAGGTGCTCGCCCTCACCGCTCGGCTCGAACGCCGGCAGTTCGTCGACCTGGAAATCCTCGGGCGTGGTGCGGATCTTCGCACTGAGCAGCGGCGCACCGAACGCCAGCGGCAACGGGATCACAGGGCCACCAACAGCACGCTGGCCTGGGCGGCGATGCCCTCGCTGCGGCCGGTGAAGCCCAGCTTCTCCGACGTGGTGGCCTTCACGCTCACGCAGTCCAATGCAATGCCGAGCACGCCAGCGATGCGCTCACGCATGGCCAGCGCGTGCGGACCGACCTTGGGCCGCTCGCAGATCACGGTGATGTCGGTATTCCCGACCTGCCAGCCGCGCTCGCGCAGCAGCCCGTTGCAATGATCCAGCAGGTGCGCGCTGTCCGCGCCTTTCCAGCGCATGTCGGTCGGCGGGAAATGCACGCCGATATCGCCCAGCGCCAGCGCACCGAGCATGGCATCGCACAGGGCGTGCAGGATCACATCGCCATCGCTGTGCGCGAGCACGCCGCAGCTGTGCGCGACGCGGATGCCGCCGAGCATGATGTGATCGCCCTCGCCAAAGGCATGGACGTCGTAGCCCTGTCCGATGCGGAAGGGAGGAAACTGGGGGGTGGTCATTGCAAGAACCTGCGGTTGGGTGTGGCGCGTGCGGACGTCAGGGTTCGCGACGCGACAACACAAATTCGAAACGGGACAGATCAGCCGGGGTGGTGACCTTGAAGTTGTCTTCGCTGCCTTCCACCAGCAGCGGGCGCAGCCCCTGGCGCTCCATGGCCATGGCCTCGTCGGTGACCTCCACGCCGGCGTCAGCCGCCTCCTGCAGCGCGCGCGCCAACTGGTGGCGGCGGAACAGCTGCGGGGTCAGCGCACGCCACAGCCGTTCGCGCGGCTCGGTGGCATCGATACCGCCGTCATCGCCGGCACGCTTGAGCGTGTCGCGCACGGGCGCGGCCAGGATCGCGCCGACCGGGTCGGCACGGCCGACTTCCAGCAGGCGACCGAGATCGGCAGCGGCCAGGTTCGGGCGTGCGGCGTCGTGCACCAGCACGAAATCGTCCGCGCGCACGTCATCGGGCAACGCATGCAGGCCGGCCAGCACCGAGCCGGCGCGGGTGGCACCGCCGATGCAGGTCAGAATGGGTTTGTCCGCCAGTGACTGCCAGCCCGGCCAGTCGGCGTCGTTCTCGGCGACCACCACCATCACTCCGGCCACGACCGGGTGCGAGAGCAGCGCCTCAAGGGTATGGGCCAGCAACACGCGGTCGCCGGCCAGCAGATACTGCTTGGGTGTGGGCCCACCGAAGCGGGTGCCACGGCCAGCAGCGGGAACCACCGCCCAGATGCCCGCCATCAGGGCACATCCTGGTGCGGCGCATCCGGATCGGTGACGGCCGTCGGCGCGCGCGGTGGCGGCACCGGCGCGTCTTCGACCACGCGGTAGAACTTCTCGCCGGGCTTGATCATGCCCAGCTCGCTGCGCGCGCGTTCTTCGATGGCGGCCTCGCCTTCCTTGAGGTCCTTGACCTCGGCAGCAAGCGCATCATTGCGCTGCTGCAGGCCGGCGTTGTCCCGCTTCTGGTTCTCGACCTGGGCCTCAAGCATCATCACTTCGCCCGAGTTGCCCGGCCCAAACCAGAAGCGGTACTGCAGCCATCCGAGCAGCAGCGCGAGCACCAGCAGCAGCCAGCGCCAGTCGCGCATGGGATCAGCGCTTCAGCGACACGAACGCGTCACGACCGGCGTAACGCGCGCCGGCACCGAGGGCTTCCTCGATACGCAGCAGCTGGTTGTACTTGGCCACGCGATCACTGCGGCACAGCGAGCCGGTCTTGATCTGGGTGGCGGTGGTGGCCACGGCGATGTCGGCGATGGTGGTGTCTTCGGTTTCGCCCGAACGGTGCGAGACGATCGAGGCATAGTTGGCCGCGTGCGCCATGGCGATCGCTTCCAGGGTCTCGGTCAGGGTGCCGATCTGGTTGACCTTGATCAGGATCGCGTTGGCGGTGCCGGACTCGATGCCTTCCTTGAAGATCTTCGGGTTGGTGACGAACAGATCGTCGCCCACCAGCTGGACCTTGTTGCCGATGCGGTCGGTCAGCAGCTTCCAGCCGGCCCAGTCGTTCTCGGCCAGGCCGTCTTCGATGGTCACGATCGGGTACTGCGCAGCCCAGTCGGCCAGGAAGTCGACGAACTGCTCGGAGGTCAGGCGCTTGTTCTCGCCGACCAGGTTGTACTTGCCGTTCTCGTAGAACTCGCTGGAGGCCACGTCCAGGCCCAGCAGCACGTCTTCACCGGCGGTGTAGCCGGCCTTGCCGATGGCTTCCAGGATGGTGTCCAGTGCTTCGACGTTGCTGCGGAAGTCCGGCGCGAAGCCGCCTTCGTCGCCCACCGCCGTGCTCAGGCCGTGGCCCTTGAGCACCGACTTGAGCGAATGGAAGATTTCGGTGCCGGCACGCAGCGACTCGGAGAACGAGGTGAAGCCGACCGGCAGCACCATGAATTCCTGGAAATCGACGTTGTTGTCGGCATGCGCGCCGCCGTTGATGATGTTCATCATCGGCACCGGCAGGGTGACGTCGCGGCCGTTGGCCAGGTGCTGCCACAGCGCCTGCTTCTTCGAGGCGGCCACGGCGTGGGCATTGGCCAGCGAAACCCCCAGCAGCGCGTTCGCGCCCAGGCGGCCCTTGTTCTCGGTGCCGTCCAGATCGATCAGGCGGCGGTCGAGGCCTTCCTGGTCGGCGGCGTCGAAGCCCTTCAGCGCCGTGGCAATCGTGGTGTTGACGTTGGACACGGCGTTGCGCACGCCCTTGCCCAGGTAACGGGTCTTGTCGCCGTCACGCAGTTCCACGGCTTCCTTGGTGCCGGTCGAGGCGCCGGACGGCACCGCGGCACGACCGAACGAGCCGTCCTCGAGGATGACTTCGGCTTCCAGCGTGGGGTTGCCACGGCTGTCGAGGATTTCACGGGCGTGGATGCTGCGGATCGTGGTCATAGCGGGCCGGTTACCAGTCAGAGAGGGGGAGGCGCCGCCAACGCAGCGCCAAAAAAAAACATGCCGCGTGATTATCCCTGCACACCCGTCACTTGCCAAATCGGCAGGGTGGCGGGCGGCACCCCGGCCACGCTGGCGTGGCGCGAGGTCAGCGACGGGATCAACAACACCAGCATCAACAACGCCAGCAGGGCCAGCGCCACGCCGCCGCCGGCCGGTTGCCGGCGCAGCCGGAACGCGAGCACGCTGGCGGTCACGCAGGCCAGTGCGGCGGTGCCGGTCAGCGACAGCGTCGCCAACAGCATGGGCATCACCGCGCGCAGTGCGTTGTCGCCATCACCGGGCGAGCCCATGCTGGTGAACATCAGCACCACCAGCACGAACACCCCGCACCAGGTGGCGATCGCCGCGCCCAGCGCGATCCAGCCCCAGGTCCAGCCGCGCCAGCCGCGGCGCACCGCGGGGGACGCCGGAACGTCGGCCATCATGCGAAGCGCGAGAACCCGTGCTTCTTGGTGACCGCGTCGAGTTCCATCAGGGTTTCGAGCAGTTCTTCCATGCGGTCCAGCGGCCACGCGTTGGGGCCGTCGGACAGCGCCTTGGACGGATCCGGGTGGGTCTCGGCGAACAGGCCCGACACACCGACAGCGACCGCCGCACGCGCCAGCACCGGCACGAACTCGCGCTGGCCGCCGGAGCTGTTGCCCTGCCCGCCCGGCAGCTGCACCGAATGGGTGGCGTCGAACACGACCGGGCACCCGGTATCGCGCATCACCGACAGCGAGCGCATGTCGCTGACCAGGTTGTTGTAGCCGAAGCTGGCACCGCGCTCGCAGACCATGATGTCCTGGTTGCCTGTAGCCTTGGCCTTCTCCACGACAGGTTTCATGTCCCACGGGGACAGGAACTGACCCTTCTTGATGTTGACCGGCTTGCCGGTCGCGCACACCTTGGTGATGAAATCGGTCTGGCGGACCAGGAACGCCGGGGTCTGCAGCACGTCCACCACCGAGGCCACTTCGTCCATCGGGGTGTATTCGTGCACGTCGGTCAGCACCGGCACGCCTATCTGCTTCTTCACTTCGGCCAGGACCTTCAGGCCCTCCTCCATGCCCGGGCC
>DMZT01000390.1 GCA_003484865.1 Stenotrophomonas sp. | reverse complement strand
CGAACCGCTGCCGCGCCTGGCCAACCTGCTGGCCGAGGCCGCCCCGGCGCGTCTGTTCGAGGAAGTGCTCAAGCTGTTCCTGTCCGGGCACGGCGTGGCCAGCTTCGAGGGCCTGGAGCGGTACGGCCTGCTCGATGTCATGTTCCCGGAAAGCGCCGCGGCCCTGCGCAGCAATCGCAGCGGTGCGTTGCGCCGCATGGTCATCGAAGGTCTGCACAACACCGATCTGCGTGTGGCCAATGACGAGCCGGTGTCGCCGTCGTTCCTGTTCGCGCTGCTGCTGTGGCCGGCGTTCTGCCGCGCCCTGGCCACCCTGCAGAAGCAGGGCGTCGCACTGGAAGAAGCGCAGCGCCGCGCCGCGGACCGCGTGACCCTGCACCAGTTGAGCACGATCGCCCTGCCGCGCCGCTTCTCGCTGCCGATGCAGGAAATCTGGCTGCTGCAGGGCCGCTTCAGCTCGCGCCAGCGCAAGCGGGTGATCCGCACGTTGACCCATCCGCGCTTCCGCGCCGCCTATGACTTCCTGGTCCTGCGCCAGGTCGCCTCCAGCGAGCACGAGGCCGATGTGGCGTTCTGGCGCGAGGCCCAGCTGCAGTCCGGCACGGAACTGGATTCGGCACTGGATGCCGCCCAGGCCGACGGCGAGGGCGAAGACGGTGCGCCGCGCAAGCGCCGCCGCCGCCGCCGTCGTCCCGGTGGAGTGGCAGGCGAGTAAGCCGTGACCCAGGCCTGTATCGGATTGGGCGCCAATCTCGGGGACGCCGCGCAGACCCTGCGTGAGGCGTTCCAGGCGCTGGCGGCCCTGCCGCAGACCACGCTGCGGGCGCGCTCGCAGCTGTACAGCACGCCGGCCTGGGGCAACGAAGACCAGCCGGCATTCGTCAACGCTGCCGCCGTGCTGGATACCGCGCTGCCGGGGCCCGTGTTGTTGGACGCCTTGCTGGAGATCGAGCGCCACTTCGGCCGCGTACGCGATCCGCGCGTTCATTGGGGTCCGCGCGCGCTGGATCTGGATGTGCTGCTGTATGGCGAAGACGTCATCGATCTGCCGCAGCTGCAGGTGCCGCACCCGTATCTGCACGCGCGCGCGTTCGCCTTGCTGCCGCTGGCCGAGGTCGCGCCGGACGCCGTCATTCCCGGGCATGGCCGCGTGCGGGATGCTGTGATGCGGGTCGAGGCCTGCGGGATTTCCTCAATAGGAGGATAATGCCGGGCTTATCGCCACCGGTTATCAGTTCATGAGCACCCACGCAGACAGCAAGCCCTGGACCGTCCCCGCACTGGCGGAGGCCAAGCGCAACGGGCAGAAGCTGGTGATGTTGACCGCCTACGATGCCGGCTTTGCCCGCAGCTTCGACGCCAACGGCGTGGACCTGATCCTGATTGGTGATTCGCTGGGCATGGTGGTGCAGGGACACGATTCGACCCTGCCGGTGACCACCGACGACATGGTCTATCACACCCGTGCCGTGGCCCGCGTGCTGGAGCGCGCGCTGCTGGTGGCCGACCTGCCGTTCGGCGCCGATGCCACCCCCGAGCGCGCGCTGGATGCCTCGCTGCGTCTGCTGCAGGCCGGCGCGGAGATGGTCAAGATCGAAGGCGCGGGCTTCAAGCTGGATATCATCCGCTACCTGGTCGAGCGCGAGATTCCGGTCTGCTCGCACCTGGGCCTGACCCCGCAGTCGGTGCTGCGCCTGGGCGGTTATCGCGTGCAGGGCCGTGGCGATGCCGCCCAGCAGCTGCGCGATGACGCCAAGGCCGTGGTTGCCGCCGGTGCCAGCCTGATCGTCCTGGAATGCGTGCCGACGCCCGTTGCCGGGCAGGTCACCGCCGAGGTCAGCGTGCCCACCATCGGCATCGGTGCCGGCCCGCAGTGCGATGGCCAGGTACTGGTGCTGCATGATTTCCTTGGTCTGGACAGCGGCCATCGCCGTCCCAAGTTCGTCAAGGATTTCCTTGCCGAAGGCGGGTCGGTTGCCGGTGCGGTCCGTGCCTACGCCGACGCCGTGCGCGACGGCTCCTTCCCCGACGCAGAACACGCCTACGCCTCATGATCGACACCGTCACCGAACTGTCCCGCCTGCGCACTGTGGTCAATGGCTGGAAGCGGGAGGGGCTGCGCGTCGCGCTGGTCCCGACCATGGGCAACCTGCACGCCGGGCACTACTCGCTGGTCACGCTGGCGCGGCAGTACGCCGACCGCGTGGTCTCCAGCGTCTTCGTCAATCCGACCCAGTTCGGCCCGAACGAAGATTTCACCCGTTACCCGCGCACGCCCGAAGCCGACACCACCGGGCTTGAGCAGGCCGGCTGCGATGTGCTGTGGCTGCCCACCGTTGAATCGATGTACCCGTTCGGCGTGGAACTGGCGGCCAGCGTCAACGTACCGGGCATCAGTGGCCTGCTGGAAGGCGCACACCGTCCGGGCCATTTCGATGGCGTCTGCACCGTGGTCTCGCGCTTGTTCAACCAGGTCCAGCCGGACGTGGCGGCCTTCGGCAAGAAGGACTTCCAGCAGCTGGCGGTGATCCGGCAGATGGTGGAAGACCTGGCCTTCCCGATCCAGATCGTCGGCGGCGACATCGTGCGCGAAGACGACGGCCTGGCGATGAGCTCGCGCAACCAGTACCTCAACGCCGAGCAGCGCAGCGTCTCGACCACCATCCACCAGGTGCTGCTGGGCATGCGCGAAGGCTTCATCGCAGGCAAGACCCGCGCCCTGATCGAGGCCGAAGCGGCCGCTGCGCTGCAGGCTGCCGGCTTCCAGGTGGACTACGCCGTGGTCCGCCTGCCGGACCTGTCCGAGCCGGCCGATGCCAACGACGGCACCCGCGTGGCGCTGATCGCCGCGCGCATCGGCAACACCCGGTTGATCGACAACCTGGAGTTCTAAGACCGCTCTCGCGGTACCCACATAGGGCCACCTTCGGGTGGCCCTGTGCGTTTCCGCGTGCGGCTTCCTCGGTGCCGTCAGCCGCGCGGTGTGAGGCTGGATTGACAGTCCGCAGCACCCGCG
>DMZT01000389.1 GCA_003484865.1 Stenotrophomonas sp. | reverse complement strand
GCCCCGGCGGCCTGCTCGGCAAGGCACTGTACTTCGTGCTGTCGGCGGTGACCGATGATCCGGGCGCGATGTCCGACACCGGCACGGTGGATCTCAAGCCCGGCGCGTAGGTGCCGACTCGGTAATTCGGTAGGTACCGACCGCTGGTCGGTACTTCGGTAGGTACCAACCGTTGGTCGGTACTTCAGAACCAGCGCTGGAACAGATCCACCGTATAGCCCACCAGCTGCCCCGAACTGAAGCCGAAGAACAACACGGCGGCCACCGCGCCGATCCAGTTGAGCAGCATCAGCACGCCATCGCGTTCCAGCAGTGCCAACGCGAACAGCAGCAGCTGGAAGCCGAACAGATAATTGGTGAGCGGGATCGGCAGCGACAGCAGCACCCCGATCAGGATCAGCAACAGGCCACTGAAGGCATGCGCGGGCAGCGGTACCAGCAGCCCGGGCATCCGCGGCTTGAGCAGGCGGTCCAGCCGCCGCAGCGGACGGTCGATGCGCTCCAGGAACCGATGCATGGTGCCCCGCTTGGGTCCGCGGTTGCGGATGAAGCCGGGCAGCCAGGGGCGGCGCATGCCGCACAGCATCTGCGCGCCGATCAGCACCACCAGCGGTCCACTGACCGCACCGCCCAGCCCGGGGATCGGGATGAAGGCCGGCAGGATCGCCACGAACAGGAACACACCGAACGCGCTCTGCTGCAGATCCTGCAGGATCTGGCCCAGCAGCAGCCGTTGCTCCGGGTCACCGTGGTCGAACATCGCCAGCAGGGTACGGATACCCTCGTTGCGGTACTGGGGCCGCGTCGGATCCGGCGGCGTCGGCTCAGCCGGTGATGTCATCGGTTTCGTCTTCGCTCAGGGTGCGCAGCAGCAGCTTGTCGACACGGGCACCGTCGAGATCGACGATCTCGATGCGCCAGCCGGCCCAATCGAAGTACTCGCCCGCATGCGGGATGCGGCCGAAATAGTGGATGCACATGCCGGCCAGCGTGTAGTAGTCGCCATCATCGGCATCGGGCAGCTCGGCGTTGCCCATCAGTTCGCGCAGGTCTTCGATCGAGAGCGAGCCATCGACCAGGTAGGAGCCGTCCTCACGGGTCACCACCAGGGCGTCCTCGTCCACGTTCTCCACCGACTGCAGGCGGCCGACCACCGCGCCCATCAGGTCGCTGATGGTCACCAGGCCCTGGATCTCGCCGTACTCGTCCACCACCAGCGCCATCGACTGCTGTTCCTCGCGGAAGATCTCCAGCAGCTTCATCGCATGGGTGGACTCCGAGACGTACAGCGGCTCGCGCAGGTTCTGGAACAGCGAATGGTCATCGCGCACCAGGCGCGTCACCAGGCTCTTGACCTCCAGCACACCGACGATGTCCTGATCGTTGCCGCGGAACACCGGATAACGCGAGAATTCGTTCTCGCGCATGGTCGCGATGTTCTTTTCCGGCTCGGCCAGCGTATCCAGCCAGGCGATCCGGTTGCGCGGGGTCATCAGGCTGTCGGCGGTGCGGTCGCCCAGGCGCATGACGCGGTTCATCATGTCGCGCTCATGGGCGTCGATCACGCCGGCCTCGTGGCTTTCGGCCACCAGCATGCGGATTTCTTCTTCCGTCACCGAGGCCGATTCGTCCTTGCCCAGGCCCAGCACGCGCAACACCAGCCGGGTCGAGTGGGACAGCAGCCAGACGCCGGGCGCGGCGATCTTCGCCAGCCAGCTCATGGGCAGCGCCACCAGGCCGGCGATGTCCTCCGAACGGGTCAGGGCCAGCCGCTTGGGCACCAGTTCGCCGAAGATCAGCGTCAGGAAGGTGATCAGGGCCACGGCCAGGGTCTTGCCGACCACGCCGGAATACGCGAACGCCGGGAACATGCCCTGCAGCCACTCGGCGATGGTCAGGCCGATCGCCTCGCCACCGAACAGGCCGGTCAGGATGCCGATCAGGGTGATCCCGATCTGGACCGTGGACAGGAAGTTCTCGGGCTTCTCGGAGAGCGCCAGGGCGCGCTCGGCGCGCTTGCTGGAACCTGCCATCTGCTTCAGCCGGCTCTTGCGCGAGGTCATGACCGACATCTCGGACATGGCGAAGAAACCGTTCAGCAGGATCAGGGCGAGGACAATAATCAGTTCAAACACGGGCGGCTTCCCCGGTTGGTGGCAGGGAGGGCGTGTTCAAGCGATGTCGGCTACCGGAGGGCGCGTAAGCGCGGCGGTGCGGCGGGGGGTAAGGGTCGTCGTCCATAGAGTGCACCCGAAGGTGCCCGCGCATCTTAACAAAAGGCCGGGGCAGGGGTGCAAACAGAGTCGTTCAGACGGGGCCGTCCCAGTGTGAAGAAGGGGGGGAGTACCCGGAACAGACATCAAACCGTCATAATTCCGCCCGGTGCCGTCCTTCCTCGACGGCGAATAGGTTTCTCAATGTTCTCTCTGCAGACCATTTTTGGCTCCGGCAAACAGTTCTATACCCTGCTGGACGAGGCTGCCCAGGCCGCCCAGGACAGTTCCAAGGCGCTGCACTCCATGCTGCGCGAAGCGGACCGCCAGCCGGCGCTGGACGCCTTCAAGCTGGCCCGCCTGCGCGAGCGCGCGGCTTCGGACAAGATCAGCCAGGCGCTGGTTGACAGCTTCATGACCCCGATCGAGCGCGAAGACATCGAAGCGCTGGGCTCGGCGCTGTACAAGATTCCCAAGCAGATCGAGAAGTTCGCCGATCGCTATTCGCTGGCCACCCAGCATCTGGAACACATCGATTTCGCGCCGCGCGCGGCGATGCTCGAACAGGCCGCCAGCGTGGTGGTGGAGATGGTCAACGACCTGCGCCATATGAACCTGGACCGGATGACCGCGCTCAACGAGAAGCTGCGTTCGCTGGAAAACGAAGCCGACCGCCTGATGCTCGAGCTGTACCGCGACATCTACTCCGGCCGCCTGGACAGCCTGCAGATGTTCCTGCTCAAGGAATTCTTCGAGATCCTGGAAAAGGCCATCGATCGTTGCCGCGAGGCCGGCGTGGTGGCGTACCAGATCGTCTTGAAGAACAGCTGACGGACGCCACAGCATGCTGACCCTTGTCCTGGTGGTGATCCTGGCCGCGCTCGTTTTCGAGTTCATCAACGGCTTCCACGACACCGCCAACTCCATCGCCAC
>DMZT01000388.1:4018-4292 GCA_003484865.1 Stenotrophomonas sp. | reverse complement strand
GCGGCCGGCACCACCCTCCGTTCGGCGCGGGCTTATCTGCCGGCGCTTACTTCAACCGGTTCAACACCTCGACCAGCTCCTCGGCCAGCGGTGCATTGATCAGATACGGCGTCTTGCCTGCATCCAGCGCGAACTCCAGCGAGGCGGCGTGCAGGAACAGTCGTTTCAGGCCGATCTGCTCACGAAGTCGCTTGTTGACGTCCGGATCGCCGTACTTGTCGTCACCGGCCACCGGGTGACCCAGATGCTGGGCATGCACGCGGATCTGGTGGGT
>DMZT01000388.1:0-3828 GCA_003484865.1 Stenotrophomonas sp. | reverse complement strand
TGCACGCGGATCTGGTGGGTACGGCCGGTTTCGATGCGGACCTCGCAGTACGAATGCCCACCCTTGCGCTCCAGCACCTTGAAGTGGCTGATCGATTCCTTGCCGATCGGATTGACCTGCACGTGGCGCTCGCCGCCCTGGCGCAGACCCACGTGCAGCGGGGCATCCACGGTCATCGTGCCATCGGGCATGCGGCCGGCAAGCAAGGTCAGGTAGCGCTTGCGGATGCCGGCGCCGTGGTCTTCGCGCAGCAGTGCCTGCAGCTCGCTCAGCGCCGAGCGCTTCTTGGCCACGATCAGCAGGCCCGAGGTATCCCGGTCCAGCCGATGCACCAGCTCCAGGGTTTTGCCCGGGCGCAGGGCACGCAGCGTTTCGATGGCGCCGAAGCTGATGCCGCTGCCGCCGTGGCTGGCCACGCCCGACGGTTTGTTCAGGGCCAGCAGCCGATCGTCTTCGAACACGATGGCATCTTCAAGCCTTTTCATGAACGCCGCGGGCGGACCGGCCTTGTCGCCTTCCTCGTTGAGACGGACCGGCGGGACCCGGACTTCGTCGCCGCCCTCGAGCTTGCGCTCGGCCTTGGCGCGGCCGCCATTGACGCGGACCTGGCCACTGCGGACGAGCTTGTAGATCAGGCTGCGCGGTGCACCCTTGAGCTGGCCGAGCAGGAAGTTGTCCAGGCGTTGCCCGGCGCGGTCGGCCGGGACAGTGATGATACGTACGCTGGTCATGGCTTCAGCGGCTTTGGGGGTGGGCTCGGTAACGGTCATTGGCCTTTTATTCTGTTACACTCGGCGGGCGAGATAAGGGATTGATTTCGTTGGAAGTTGTTCTGGGCCAGAAGCCCGACTTCCCGCGATTCCGGCACAGTGCGCAGCCACCGCCCCCGGGGCGGCCATGTTAGCGGCTCACCGGCGGTCCCGGCCATCGCCGGATGTCTGACACGCATTCGCGCTGAACATGTCCCTGTGGCGCTCCAGCCTGGCTGAAAGCTGCCTCCGGCCCCGTTACACCCAAACCAAAACAAATGAAGCGCTCCCGCGGCCTGCCGTGGTGTTGTAGCGCTGGAAACCCAAACCGCCCTCCCCGCGCATGCGCGATGGGCGGTGAAGCGTGACCAGAAGCGAAACCCCATGGCGTTCCGCGCGGTAGCAGCGCGCGAGGAACGCAAGAATGAAGCGAATGCTGATCAATGCCACGCAGGCTGAAGAGCTGCGGGTAGCCATCGTGGATGGCCAGACGCTGTACGACATCGACATCGAACAGCCGTCCAAGGAACAGAAGAAGTCGAACATCTACAAGGGCCGCATCACGCGCCTTGAGCCTTCGCTGGAGGCCGCTTTCGTCGAATACGGCGGCGAGCGCCATGGCTTCCTGCCGCTGAAGGAAATCTCCCGCGATTACTTCCAGGCCGGCGTCGACCACAACAAGGCCGGCATCCGCGAGCTGCTGCGTGAGGGCCAGGAAGTCGTGGTCCAGGTGGACAAGGAAGAGCGCGGCAACAAGGGCGCTGCCCTGACCACGTTCATCTCGCTGGCCGGCCGTTACATGGTCCTGATGCCGAACTCGCCGAGCGCCGGTGGCGTCTCGCGTCGCATCGAGGGCGAAGACCGCGCCGCGCTGAAGGAAGCGCTGGACAAGCTGAACATCCCCGACGACATGGGCGTGATCATCCGCACCGCCGGCGTCGGCCGCGATGCCGAAGAGCTGCAGTGGGATCTGGATTACCTGCTGCAGGTCTGGAAGTCGATCGCCGAAGCGGCGCTGACCAAGCCGGCCTCGTTCCTGATCTACCAGGAATCGCGCCTGATCGTGCGCGCCCTGCGTGACTACCTGCGCGCCGATGTCGGCGAGATCCTGGTGGACACCGAAGAGCTGTACGAGACCGCCCAGGAGTTCATGCAGCAGGTGATGCCGCAGACCCTGCGCAAGCTCAAGCATTACAAGGACGACATCCCGCTGTTCAACCGCTTCCAGATCGAATCGCAGATCGAAGGCGCGTATGAACGCAACGTCCGCCTGCCGTCGGGCGGCTCGATCGTGGTCGACCAGACCGAAGCGCTGACCGCCATCGACGTCAACTCCTCGCGCGCCACCAAGGGCAGCGACATCGAGGACACCGCCTTCCAGACCAACCTGGAAGCGGCCGAAGAAGTGGCCCGCCAGCTGCGCCTGCGCGATCTGGGTGGCCTGGTGGTCATCGATTTCATCGACATGGCCTCCAACAAGCACCAGCGCGAAGTCGAGAACCGCCTGCAGAACGCGCTCAAGTACGACCGTGCGCGCGTGCAGCTGGGCCGCATCTCGCGCTTCGGCCTGATGGAAATGAGCCGCCAGCGCCTGCGTCCGAGCCTGGGCGAATCCAGCCAGATCGTCTGCCCGCGTTGCGACGGCCATGGCCGCATGCGCAGCGTCGAGTCGCTGTCGCTGTCGATCATCCGCGTGGCTGAAGAGCATGCGATGAAGGAGAACACCGGGCAGGTGCTGGTCCAGGCCCCGGTCGAGATCGCCAACTACCTGCTCAACGAAAAGCGCAGCGCGCTGCGCGAGATCGAACAGCGCCATGACGCGCCGATCGTGATCGTCGCCGACGAGCAGCTGCACACCCCGCATTACGAAGTGACCCGCCTGCGTGAGAACGAGCTGGGCGAAGAAAGCGGCAAGCCGAGCTACCAGCGCGGCACCCCGCGCAAGCTGCCGGTGCACGCACTGACCAAGGCCCAGCTGAACATCCCGGTCGCCCCGGTGGTGACCCAGGTCAAGCACAGCCAGCCGGCCCCGGTGCGTGAAGCGCCGGAACCGGAAGCCGCACCGGCCCCGGTCGCCGCCCCCGTGGCCGCCCCGGCGGCAACCGGCGTGGTGGGTTGGCTCAAGCGCATCTTCGGTGGCGAACCGGCCCCGGCCGCCGCACCACAGCCGGGCAACCGCCCGGGCCAGGACGGCAACCGCAACGGTCGCAACAAGGACCGCAACGGCAAGGACCGCAACGGTCGCCGCGATGAGCGTGGCGAGCGTGGTGGCAACGGCAATGCGCAGGCGCAGGGCCGTGGCAAGGACCGTGGTGAGCGCGGCGAACGCGGCCCGAAGGGCGAGCGTCGCGACGAGCGCCGCCAGGACACCGCCGCACCGGCCAACGGCAATGCGGCACAGGTGCAGGCACCCGCCCAGGGCAAGCCGCGCAACGAGCAGCAGCCGGCCAAGCCGCGCAATGAAGCGCGCAATGACCAGCAGCAGCCGAAGCTGAAGCAGAAGCAGGGTCAGAACGGCCAGGCCAAGCCGCAGCAGAACGACGGCGACAAGCCGGCCGTGAGCGAGAAGCCCGCGCGTCAGCCCCAAGCCGATGCACCGAAGCCGACCACCGCTGCGCCGATCGCTGCCGACGCCGCCGTGATCGCTGCGGCTGCCGTGGTCGCCACCGATGCCGCCGCGCCGGCCGCCCACGTCCAGGAAACGGCCAAGGCCGCTCCGGCCGAGGACGCACAGCTGGGCGACACCGACGCCACCGAACAGGGTGACGCGCCGGCCAATGCCGAAGACGGTACCGGTGAAGGCGCTTCGCGTCGTCGTCGCGGCCGTCGCGGTGGCCGTCGTCGTCGTCGTGGCAATGGTGAGCAGGCTGCCGGCAGCGATGGCCTGAACGGTGACGACAACGGTCTGGATGACGAGGGCGACGACCAGGACGGCGATCAGGACGGCGATACCGCCGCCCCGGCCGAGCGCCAGGTCGCCAACAACGGTCAGCCGCAGCCGGAGTTCGAGTTCGACGACGAATCCGGCAACGCGCCGGCCGCCGCGCCTGCGCCGGTCCAGGCCCCGCGCCCGGCCCCG
>DMZT01000239.1 GCA_003484865.1 Stenotrophomonas sp. | reverse complement strand
CGGTCGGCTCTACCGGGGTTTTGGGGTAGCCGACCAACGGTCGGCGCTACCGGATTCAGCGCACCACGTTGAGCACTTCGTAGCACGCGCCCATGGTGTGGTAATCGGTCTTGCCGGCCGGGCTCTTCTCGTCGCTGTACGTGCGGTTGTCCGCATCCAGGATGCGATACCAGGCACCGTAGCGATGGTCGATCATGTGCTGCCAGGCGTAGCCCCACAGCTTGTCGTACCAGCCCCAGTACACGGCATCGCCGGTGCGCTTGGCCAGCAGCGCGGCGGTGGCCAGCGATTCGGCCTGCACCCAGAAGTACTTGTCGTCATCGCAGACGCTGCCATCCGGCGCGAAGCCGTAATACAGCCCGCCACGCTCGGCATCCCAGCTGCGTTCCACCGCCACATCGAACAGATGCCGCGCGGTCGGCACCAGCCAGTCGGCCTGTACGTGGCGATCCAGGATCAGCAGCAGCTTGGCCCACTCGGTCTGATGCCCGGGCTGGAAACCCCACGGACGGAACAGATGTTTGGGGTTGTCGCGGTTGTAGTTCCAATCGATCTGCCACTGGGTGTCGTAGTGCTCCCACACCAGGCCATCGCCCTGCGCCGCCTGGCGGCGGGTCATGTGGTCGGCCAGCAGCAGCGCACGATCCAGGTAGCGCTGCTCGCCACTGGCCTCGAACGCGGCCAGCATCGCCTCGCACATGTGCATGTTGGCGTTCTGGCCGCGGTAATCGCTGAAGGTCCAATCGGCGTCGGCTTCGTCCTTGTACAGGCCGAACGCCGGCTCCCAGAAGCGCGTCTCCAGCAGCTGCCAGGTCTCGTCCATCCACGCACGGGCGTCGTTGATGCCGGCCTTCAGCGCGCAGCTGTAGGCCAGCAGCACGAACGCCACGCCGTAGCAGTGGTTGGTCGCGTCTTCGACCACACCATCGCGCAGCGTCCAGGCATAACCGCCGGTCGCCGGATTGCGGTGCACCTCGCGCAGGTAGCGGATGCCGTGTTCGGCTGCGGCCAGATCTTCCGGCTTGCCAAACTCGCGGTAGGCCATGGCGTGGTTGAACACGAACCGGGTGCTGCTGACCAGATGGCGGTGGCTGGCGTCGTACACGCTGCCATCGTCACGGTAGTAGTGGAAGAAACCGCCGTTGGGGTCGATTTCATGCGGCTGGTAGAACGCCATCGTCTGGGCGATGTGGGCGCGCAGGAACGCGGGCGAGCGGAAGTCGGGGGTCGGCGGAACCGGCGTGGTCATGCGGCGTCATCCTGTTGTTGCTGCAGCAGTTGCTGGACTTCATGAAGGCTGGGCATCGCGGCGAAGGCACCCTTGCGGGTCACGGCCAATGCACCGACGGCCGCACCGAAACGGATCGCATCCACCAGCGCCGTGGGGTCCTGGCAGAACGCGGCAAATCCGGTGCCGTCACCGCCGCGCTCGCCGATGCCGAACAGCAGGCCGCCGACAAAGGCATCGCCCGCCGCGGTGGAATCGACCGTGGTCACGCGGAAACCGGTCAGTACGCCGTGGGTGTGGCGGGTATGCCAGCGGATCGGCGCGGCGCCGTCGGTGATCACCACCGCCTGCGCCTGCGCACCCAGCAGCCGCTCGATCACGGCCGCGTCGCCGCCCGGCACCGCGGCCGCCAGGTACTCCAGTTCTTCGCGCGAGAGCTTGACCAGGTCGGCCAGCGACAGCGCTTCCCACAACCGCGGCAACGGGTCGACACCGGTCGGCCACAGCGCCGGGCGCAGGTTGAGATCAATGCTGACCATCGCACCGGCCTGATGGGCGCGGCGCATGCCCTCCAACGTGGCCTGTGCGATCTCGGCCTCGGTCAGGCTGTTGGAGCACACATGGAAGCTGCGCGTGCCTTCAAAGCAGTTCGGGTGGAAGTGCGCACTGCGGAACAGCAGATCGGCCGCCGGCGGGCGGTAGAAGCTGAAGCTGCGTTCGCCGCTGGCATCCAGTGCCACGAACGCCAGCGCGGTTTTGGCCGCGTCGGTACGCACGATGCAGTCGGTCGCCACGCCGGCACTGGCCAGGCTCTCGGCGAGGAAATCGCCGAACATGTCCTGGCCGAGCATCCCGGCAAAATGGGTGTCCGCACCAAGCCGCGCCGCCGCAACGGCGACGTTGGCGGGCGCACCGCCGGCGTACTGCAGGAAGGCACGCGGGGTGGCCGGGGTGGCCGGCGGTTGGGCAAGTAGATCGATCAAAATCTCGCCGAAACAAACAATCTTGGACATCGTGGCCTCAAGCTCCCTGGCGGATTCCAGCGGCCGGGCGCGAGCCCCACAGGCCGTAGAAGATGATGTAGCCGTAGCACAGCAGCGGCAGGATGAAGGACGGCTGCAGGCCGATATGGTCGGCCAGCTTGCCCTGCAGGACCGGGATCAGCGCCCCGCCGACGATCGCCATGATCAGCAGGCTCGAGGCCTTGGTGGTCAGCGTGCCCAGGCGTTCGATGCTCAGCGCGAAGATCGTCGGGAACATGATCGAGTTGAACAGGCCAATCGCCACCACCGAGTACAGCGCCACCTGCCCCTGGGTGAGCATGGTCAGCGCCAGCAGCGCCACGTTCATGCTGGCGAACAGGGTCAGCAGCAGGCGCGGCGAGAAGCGGGTCATGATGGCCGAGCCGGCAAAGCGGCCGATCATCGCCATCGTCCAGTACGCAGAGACGTAATGCGTGGCCTGCTGTTCGCTGAAGCCGCCGATGTTCGGCAGCGACAGGTAGTTCACCAGCACGCTGCCGACCGCCACTTCCGCACCCACGTAGAAGAAGATGCCGAGCACGCCGAACCGGACGTGGCGGTGACGCAGCGCCTCCATCAGGGTGTGCTTGTCGCCGCTGTTCTGCTCGGTCGTCTCATTCAGTGCCGGCAGGCGGAACAGATAGACGAACACGGCAAGCAGGACCAGCGCGATCGCCAGGCCGACATACGGGCCCTGCACCGACTGGGCTTCCTGGGTGCGATAGGCCAGCTGTTCGGCTATCGGCAGCACATTGATCTCGTCCGCACTCTTGACGGTGTTGCCCAGGATGAGCAGGCCACCGAAGATCGGCGCGATCGCGGTCCCCAGCGAGTTCAGCGCCTGGGCCAGGGTCAGTCGGCTCGACGCCGTCTGTTCCGGACCGAGCAGCGCCACGTAGGGATTGGCCGCCACCTGCAGGACAGTGATACCCGTGGCCAGCACGAACAGCGCACCCAGGAAGGCTTCATACACGCGCAGCTCGGCCGCGGGCCAGAAGCCGAGCGCGCCCACTGCGGCGATGGCAAGACCGGCCACGATGCCGTTCTTGTAGCCCAGCCGTGCGACCAGGCGACTGGCCGGCACCGACATCAGGAAGTACGCGCCGAAGAAGGTGAACTGCACCAGCATCGCGCGGGCGTAGGTCAGATCGAACACGGCCTTCAGATGCGGGATCAGGATGTCATTGAGGCAGGTGAGGAAGCCCCACATGAAGAAGATCGTGGTCGCCACGGCCAGCGCAACGCGTGTGTTCACCACGGGCGCGGCGGCGGATGAGGATGGGAGGCGGGGCGTAGGAGAGATGGGCATTCAGGTACGCGCCTCAGTGCGCGAGCAGGTGATTGTGGGAGCCATCAGACGGTCATCGAGCCACTGCTCTCGCGAACGCGGAGCTGGACCGGTGCAACGGTACGGGCCGGCGCCGCGTCGGGATGATCCAGACGCAGCAACAGCAGTTCGGCCGCCTGTCGCCCGCGCTCGCGCGGGTTGACGGTCAGCGTGGTCAGCGGCGGCGATGCCACCGAAGCCTCGGAAATATCATCGAAACCGGTCACCGCGAAGTCGCGGCCCGGCTGCACGCCACGCGAGGCCAGGCCCAGCATCAGACCCAGCGCGACGCTGTCGTTGTAGCAGACCGCTGCGGTCGGGACGGCATCCAGTGCAAACAGCTCCCCGGTGCGCGCGGCCGCATCCAGGCGGCTGGGCGAGGTTTCAATCAGCCACTCCGGTTGCACCGGCATGCCAGCTTCCACCAGGGCCTGCGCATAGCCGGTCCGGCGCTGATGGCAGGAACTGGAGACCGCATGGCCGCCATAGAACGCGATGCGGCGGTGGCCCTGCTCGATCAGATGACGCGTGGCCAGGTAAGCGCCCTGCTGGTTGTCCAGGGTCAGGAAGTCCCAGTCGGCACCGGGCAGCTCGCGGTTGAACAGCAGCACGTTGGCGTGCCCGAGCACCTGGCGCAGCTGCCCGGCATCGCTGCCTTCGGCGGGCGACAGGATCAGCCCGGCAGGCATGTGCTCCATCAACGTGGTCAGCACCGCCTGCTGCCGCTCCGGCGATTCACCGGTGCTGCCGAGCAGGGTCACGAAGCCCTTGCCGCCCAGCGCTTCGTCCACCCCGGAGGCGAACTCGGCGAAGAACGGGTTGGACAGGTCGTTGATGACCAGGGCCACGCTTGAGGACGTGCGGCGACGCAGATTGGCCGCGCCGCGGTTGTACACGTAGCGTTGGCGTCGCAGTTCGGCCTCCACCTTGGCACGGGTGTCGACGTTCACCAGCGGGCTGCCACGCAGCACCAGCGAGACGGTCGCGCGCGACACGCCGATCGCTTCGGCGATGTCGGTCACGGTGACCGCGCGCGTGCCTTTGCCGGCGGGGGTGGCCTTGTCTTTCATCGGGTCGTCGGGTTC
>DMZT01000236.1:343-3768 GCA_003484865.1 Stenotrophomonas sp. | reverse complement strand
GAGCCGAAGTTGACGATGCCGTCCAGGGCCGCGCCGATGGTCAGTGCCAGCAGCTGCCAGTTCTCGCCTTAGTCGTGCAGGCCCAGCAGCTGCCAGGACACGATGCGGATGATCGCCAGCACGCCCAGGATCGCGCCCAGGGTGATGCCGGTCGGCACCTCGCGCAGCGCCACCTTCCACCAGTCACGCAGGCGCAGCTCGCGCAGGGCCAGGCTGCGGATCAGCAGCGAAGTGGCCTGCGAGCCGGAGTTGCCGCCCGAGCTCATGATCAGCGGGATGAACAGCGTCAGCACCACCGCGCGTGCCAGCTCGTCCTCGTAGTGCTGCATCGCGCTGGCGGTCAACATTTCGCCGAGGAACAGCACGCTCAGCCAGCCGGCCCGCTTGCGCAGCATCTCGAAGAAGCCGATCTGCATGTACGGCTTTTCCAGCGCCTCCATACCGCCGAACTTGTGCACGTCCTCGGTGGATTCTTCGATCAGGGCATCGAGGATGTCATCCACCGTAACGATGCCAAGCACATGGTGCTGCGCGTCGACCACCGGAATCGCGAGCAGGTCGTGGCGGCGGATCAGCTGCGCCACCTCTTCCTGATCCAGCTGCACCTCCACCGTTACCGGCGGGTTGACCTGGGCAACGTCGAGGATGGGTTCCTCGGGCAGCCCGGTGATAAGCCGGCGCATGGTCACCACCTGCACCAGCGCGCGGGTGTGCGGGTCCAGCACATAGATCGCGTAGACGGTCTCGCGGGTGCGCTCGACCTCGCGGATGTGCTGCAGGGTGCGGCCGACCGTCCAGTCCGAGGGCACGCTGACGAACTCGGTGGTCATCAGCGCGCCGGCGGTGTGCGCCGGGTAGCTCAGCAACTGCTGGATCGCCTTGCGCGCCTCCGGGCTGAGCAGCGGGATCAGGCGCGCGCGCTCGTCCTCGTCCAGCTCGTGGACGATATCGGTGGCGCGGTCATCGGCCATCAGCCCGAGCAGGGCGGCGGCGCGGGCCACCGGCATGGCCGCCACGAGATCGCCGCCGCGGTTGAGCTCGGGCTGCTCGAGCATCTTCACCGCGCGCGGCAACGGCAACGCGGCCAGCGTGTCGGCGGCGCGCGACAGGCTCAGCGTGTTGAGGAATTCCACCGCATCGGCGGTGTTGAAATTATCGAGGGGTGCGCTCAACGAGGCGGCATCGGCCACCGGGCGCAGCAGGTCTTTCTGGTTCATCGTATTCGCCTGTGGGTATCGCATTGCGCGACGCCAACGCTGGCGAACCGACCCGTGTCAGGCGGTCGCCATCGCTGGCGTCGAGCAAGGTCGACTTCTACTGTCGCTGGACATGGGTTGGGGACTCCGGAAGGGTTTACTGCCGACGGCGGACGCCAGCAGCGGCGGGCAGTCTGGACCCGGGTGCGACGCAGGTCAACCCTTGTGCGGGACGCCGTTCCGGTGGGAGTCGCCTTCCGCACCCATCGCGGTCGCATAATGGCGCGTGGCCCCGGCCACAGGCCCCGGTCCGCCCGGGGAGGCTTTCCACCCGCACGGCACACGACCCCATGAGCAGGTTCCCCCATGCATAGCCGCGCGCTCGAGCTGGCCCTGGTGCTGCTGCTGGCCGCGGTGATCGCGGTGCCGGTGTTCAAGAAACTCGGCCTGGGCGCGGTGCTTGGCTATCTGGCGGCTGGCGTGGTGCTCGGCCCGGATGGCCTGGGTTTCGTGCAGGACGCCGACCGCATCCTCAGCGCCGCCGAGATCGGCGTGGTGATGCTGCTGTTCGTGATCGGCCTGGAGCTGTCGCCCGCCCGCCTGAAGGTGATGCGCCGCTCGGTGTTCGGTGCCGGCGCACTGCAGGTCGCGCTGAGTGCCCTCGTGCTGGGCAGCCTGCTGATGCTGGATCACTTCCAGTGGAAGAGCGCGTTGATCGTCGGCATCGCGCTGGCACTGTCCTCCACGGCGGTCGGGCTGCAGCTGCTGTCCGAACACAAAGCGATCAACAGCGATTACGGGCGCCTGGGCTTCGCCATCCTGCTCTTCCAGGATCTGATCGCGATCCCGTTGCTGGCGGCGATTCCGCTGCTCGGCGGTGCGCGCAACGACACCCTGCAGTGGAACGACGTGGCGATCGCGATCGGCGCGCTGGCGGTGGTGATCCTGTGCGGACGGCCGGTGCTGCGCCGGCTGTTCAACATCATCGCGCGCACGCGCAGCCCGGAGGTGTTCACCGCCACCGCGCTGCTGGTCGTGCTCGGCACCGCATGGTTCATGCAGGAGGCCGGGCTGAGCCCGAGCCTGGGCGCGTTCCTGGCCGGTGTGCTGTTGTCCGATTCGGAATTCCGCCACGAGCTGGAATCGCAGATCGAACCGTTCAAGGGCCTGCTGCTCGGCCTGTTCTTCATCGCCGTGGGCATGGGCATCGACCTGGACCGCATCGTCGCCGAGCCGATGATGATCGCCGCCGGCGTGGCGATCCTGCTGGTGGTCAAGTTCGGCCTGCTGTTCGGCATCGGCAAGCTGGCCAAGCTGCGCACGCGCCACGCGGTGCTGCTGGGCAGCGTGCTGTGGCTGGGCGGCGAGTTCGCCTTCGTGGTGTTCAACGAAGCCCAGCGCGCGCACCTGCTTGGCAGTGCCAACCATGATCGGCTGGTGGCGATCGTCGGCCTGTCGATGGCGATCACGCCGCTGTTGATGATCGGCCTGATCCGCCTGCTGGGCCGCGATGACGGTCCCGAGGCGCCGGCCCAGCCCGCCGACAAGGTCGACATCACCGATGTACAGCCGCAGGTGATGATCGCCGGCATGGGCCGCTTCGGCCAGGTGGTGGCGCGCCTGCTGACCGCGCAGAAGATCCCGTTCGTGGCGCTGGAGTCCAATCCGGATACGGTCTCGGACCTGCGCCGCTTCGGCAACAAACTCTATTACGGCGACCCCACCCGGCCGGAGATGCTGCGCGCCGCCGGCGGCGAGCACATCCGCGTATACGTGGTCACACTGGATGATCCGGACGCCAACATGCGGGCCACGCGGCTGATCCGGCGCATGTATCCCGATGCGGTGGTGCTGGTGCGCGCACGCAACCGCCAGCATGCGTGGCGGCTGATGGACATGTCCGCCGAGCCGTTCCGCGAGGTGTTCGGCACCAGCCTGGAACTGAGCGAACGGATGCTGATCGCGCTCGGCATGTCGGTGGAGACCGCACGCAGCCATGTGCAGCGCTTCCGCGAGCATGACGAGAAGCTGCTGCGCGATCAGTACCTGGTCTACGACGACGAAGCGGCGGTGATCCAGACCTCGCGCGATGCGCGCGCGGACCTGATGCATCTGTTCGAGGCGGATGCGGAGAGTGATGGGAAGGGTGTGGACGGCAACCCGCCGCGTTGATGAACCTGCAGGTGCACCTGCCCGTGCCTCATTGAGCGCTGCCGGCCAGCGGCCGGC
>DMZT01000236.1:0-213 GCA_003484865.1 Stenotrophomonas sp. | reverse complement strand
CAGCGGCCGGCACTACCAGGCGGGGCTCAGCCGTTATCGCGCAGGAACCGGGCCATCGAGGACACGCCCGGTACCAGCGGTTCGAATTCGCCGGCGACGTCGATGAAACCACGCATCACCGCGATCTCGCGCGGGCTGCGGTTGAGTGCGTCGCGCACGTCCGGGTCGGCGCCGGCACGCAGCAGGCGCTGCACCAGCAGCGGCAGGCCGTGC
>DMZT01000363.1 GCA_003484865.1 Stenotrophomonas sp. | reverse complement strand
CCAGCGTGCGGCCCCAGCAGGCTTCCTGGACGATGGTGTAGGCCCACATCAGCAGGAACATCAGGCCGAGGTAGAGCCCTTGGCCGAACCCGCCGAGGAAGGCCAGCGGAATGCTCAGCATCATCAATGCGCCGACCCGGATCACGAAGTCGATCGCCCACGCCAGCGCACGCGGCAATGGCCCGGCGACCGGCAGGTGCAGGGGCACGCCTTCAGGGGTGATGACCTCCCGGTAGGTATCCAGCATGGGTGCGCTCATCGGCGGCGCTTCACGGTGGATCGTACGGAAGGCCACGGGGGACGCCGGATTCCTCTCCGGTCTGCCAGCGGGGGCATGCGGTTCTCGACTGCTTCCTGGTCGGCTGAGGACTTTACCGCAATCAACCCCGGTACTGGTCCTTCAGGCGCACGTAGTGATCGGCCGAGTAATGCAGCGACTCGATCTCCTTGTCGCTCAGCGTGCGCGCCAGCCGTGCCGGGTTGCCCAGCCACAGTTCGCCTTCGCCGACCACCTTGCCCGGGCCGAGCACCGCGCCGGCGCCGAGGAAGCCATGGGTGCTCACCGTCGCGCCGTCCAGGATGCAGGCGCCCATGCCGATCAGGCAGTAATCGCCGATCGTGCAGGCATGGATGATGGTGCCGTGGCCGACCGTGACGCCCTCACCGATGATCGTCGGGTAGCCGCCCTTGTTGAACGGGCTGTGGTGGCTGACGTGGATGATGGTGCCGTCCTGGATGTTGCTGCGCGCACCGATCCGCACGTGGTTCACATCGCCGCGGATCACCGTGCCCGGCCACACCGAGACGTCATCGCCCAGCACTACATCCCCGATGATCGTGCAGGCCGGATCGATGTAGACGCGCTCGCCGAGCACGGGCAGTTTGTCGAGGAAGGGGCGGATCGGGGACATGCGCAAACTCCGGCAACGCAGGGGCTGGGACGCCGCCTGCAGCGTTGTCCCGGCCCCCGATGATAGCGCGGGGGCGCCCGCCACCCGCCGATACCCGTACACCAACGGTCGGCTCTACCGGCGGTGGGTGCTGTGTTACGCGGCGCGGGTGCGGCGCGCGCGCTCCAGATGCACCAGCAGCAGCGAGATCGCCGCCGGGGTCATGCCGGGGATGCGCTGGGCCTGGCCGAGGGTCTGCGGCCGCACGCGTTCGAGTTTCTGCTGCACTTCCGCCGAGAGGCCGCGCACGCCGGCGTAATCGAAATCGGCCGCGATCGCGGTGTTCTCGTGGCGCTGCTGGCGTTCGATCTCGTCGCGCTGGCGGTCCAGGTAGCCGGCGTACTTCACCCCGATCTCGACCTGCTCGGCGACCTTGGCATCGGCCACGGCCGGGCCAAGCGAGGGCACCTGCATGAGCGTGGCGTAGTCCAGTTCCGGGCGCTTGATCAGATCCAGCACATTGGTTTCGCGGCTGACCGCCACGCCCAGCGTGGCCTCCACTTCGCGGCCCAGCGCATTGCCCGGCGTGGCCCACAGCGCACGCAGCCGTGCGGTTTCCTGCGTCACGGCGTCCTGCTTGGTCTGGAAGGCGGCCCAGCGGCGGTCGTCGACCAGGCCCAGCTCGCGGCCGAGGCCGGTCAGGCGCACATCGGCGTTGTCCTCGCGCAGCTGCAGCCGGTACTCGGCGCGGCTGGTGAACATGCGATACGGCTCGTTGGTGCCGTGGGTGATCAGATCGTCGACCAGCACGCCCAGGTAGGCCTCATCGCGGCGCGGGCACCAGCCGGCGTCGTCACGGGTGAAGCGCGCGGCGTTGAGCCCGGCCAGCAGGCCCTGCGCGGCGGCTTCTTCATAGCCGGTGGTGCCGTTGATCTGGCCCGCGAAGAAAAGGCCGCCGACGGTCTTGGTCTCCAACGTGTTCTTCAGCCCGCGCGGATCGAAGAAGTCGTATTCGATCGCGTAGCCGGGGCGGGTGATGTGCGCGTTCTCGAAGCCACGCATGCTGCGCACCAGTTCCAGCTGCACATCGAAGGGCAGCGAGGTGGAGATGCCGTTGGGGTAGATTTCGACCACATCCAGCCCTTCGGGCTCGACGAAGATCTGGTGACTGGCCTTTTCGGCGAAACGCACCACCTTGTCCTCGATGGAGGGGCAGTAGCGCGGGCCGATGCCTTCGATCTGGCCGCTGTACAGCGGCGAGCGGTGCAGGGCGTTGCGGATGATCTCGTGGGTGCGCTCGCTGGTGTGGGTGATCCAGCAGCTCACCTGCGCCGGGTGCTCGTCCACGCTGCCGAGGAAGGACATCACCGGGCGCGGATCGTCGCCGGGCTGTTCTTCCATCACGGTGTAATCCAGCGAACGGCCGTCGATCCGTGGCGGCGTGCCGGTCTTGAGGCGGTCGATCACGAACGGGCGCTCGCGCAGGCGCGCGGCCAGCGTGGTTGCCGGCGGGTCGCCCATGCGACCGGCGGCGTACTGGGTTTCACCGACGTGGATCTTGCCCGCCAGGAAGGTGCCGGCGGTAAGCACCACCGCGGCCGCGCTGAAGTGCAGCCCGGTCTGGGTGATCGCACCGCGCACGGCATCGCCTTCGATGATCAGGTCATCGACCGCCGCCTGGAAGACCGTCAGGTTGGGCTGGGCTTCGACGATCTGGCGGATCGCCATCCGGTACAGATTGCGGTCGGCCTGGCAGCGCGTGGCGCGCACGGCCGGGCCTTTGGAGGCATTGAGCGTGCGCCACTGGATACCGGCGCGGTCGGCGGCATGCGCCATCGCGCCGCCCAGGGCGTCGATTTCCTTGACCAGGTGGCCCTTGCCGATCCCGCCGATGGCCGGGTTGCAGCTCATCGCGCCGATCGTTTCCACGTTGTGGGTCAGCAGCAGGGTGCGCGCACCGCTGCGCGCGGCC
>DMZT01000232.1:1146-5450 GCA_003484865.1 Stenotrophomonas sp. | reverse complement strand
GCCGGCCAGCGGCCGGCACGACCACGGACCGCGCGAAATCGATGGAAGCGCCGTAAAATAGCCCCCATGAACACCCCCACCTTCCCGTACGACACCGCGCGCCTGAGCGAACTGGCCCAGCTGCTGATCGACAACGTCCGCGAGCTGGCCCACGCCGGCTGGACCCCGGCCACCAGCAGCAACTTCTCCCACCGCCTGGATGACCGCCACGCGGCGATCACCGTGTCCGGCAAGGACAAGGGCCGGCTGGTGGAGGACGACATCATGGTGGTGGATTTCGACGGCCAGGCCGTCGGCCGCCCGCTGCGCCCGTCCGCCGAGACGCTGCTGCACACCCAGCTGTACCGCCGTTTGCCGGAGATCGGCTGCGTGCTGCACACCCATTCACCGGTGCAGACCATCGCCTCGCGCCTGTATGCGCCGCAGGGCCACATCCGCCTGGAGGGCTACGAGCTGCTGAAGGCCTTCCACGGCAACAGCACGCACGAGATGGCGGTCGACGTGCCGGTGTTCGCCAATACCCAGGACATGGACGTGCTCTCGGCACAGGTCGATGCCCTGCTCGACACCCAGCCGCTGTGGGGCTATCTGATCGACGGCCACGGCCTGTACGCGTGGGGCCGCACCATGGCCGAGGCGCGCCGCCACATGGAAGCGTTCGAATTCCTGCTGCACTGTGAGCTGGAGCTGCGCAAGCTGCGTGGCTGATCGCGCTCAGATTCCTGAAGAGAATCTGTATTCCGCGCATCGGCATCAGTGCGTCGCCCCCACCCCGGCGCCGCACTGGTACCCTTTCCTTCCCCTCTTCGCCTCGATGCCGCCGCCATGAGCCGACTCCGTATCTTTGATGACACCGCCCCGGATGTCCCGCTGTTCGACAGCCGGGATGGCGAGGCGATCGCTGCCGAACTCAAGCGGATCGGCGTCACGTTCGAGCGCTGGCAGGCGGCCCATGAGGTCGCGCCGGGCGCCAGCCAGGACGAGGTCTTCGCTGCCTACAAGGTCGATATCGACCGTCTCGTCGCCACGCACGGTTTCAAGAGCGTGGATGTCGCCTCGATCGCGCCGGACAACCCGAACCGCGCCGAGCTGCGCAGGAAGTTCCTGGACGAGCACTTCCACAAGGAAGATGAAGTCCGCTTCTTCGTCGCCGGCTCCGGGCTGTTCACCCTGCACGTGGACGGCAAGGTCTACGAGATCGAGTGCGTCAAGAACGACCTGATCGCCGTGCCCGATGGCATCACGCATTGGTTCGACATGGGCGAGGAGCCGAGTTTCGTGGCGATCCGCTTCTTCACCGAGCCGGATGGCTGGGTCGGCCATTTCACCGGCAGCGACATCGCCCAGACCTTCCCGCGTTACCACCCCGCACAGCACCAGGCCGACTGATCCATGCCGCAACCGACCGTCATCCTCACCGATATCGAGGGCACCACCAGCAGCATTTCGTTCGTCAAGAACGTGCTGTTCCCGTATGCGCGCAAGGCACTGCCGGCGTTTGTCGCCGCGCATGGCCAGGAGCCGCAGGTGCGCCGCTGGCTGGACGCGGTAGCGGTGGAGATCGGTGGCGCCTGCCAGGACAGCCTGATCGTGGAGACGCTGCAGGGCTGGATCGACCAGGATCGCAAGCACACCGCGCTCAAGGCCCTGCAGGGCATGATCTGGGAAGCCGGCTACCGCAACGGCGATTACCAGGCGCATTTCTATCCGGAAGTGGCCGCCGTACTGAAGGGCTGGCATGCCGAGGGCAAGCCGCTGTACGTGTATTCCTCCGGCTCGGTGCCGTCGCAGAAGCTGTTCTTCGGCTTCAGCGAAGCCGGTGACCTGACCGGGCTGGTCTCGGGCTGGTTCGATACCGAAGTGGGCGGCAAGCGTGAGGCCGACAGCTACCGCCGTATTGTCGAGGCGATCGGCGTACCGGCCGCGCAGATTCTGTTCCTGTCCGATGTGGTGGAAGAACTGGATGCCGCGCGCGACGCCGGCCTGCAGACGCGCCTGATCGACCGCCTGGACGATTACCCGTTGCCGCGCAGCGGCGAGGCCACACACGGGCACGACCGCGTCGAGAATTTCCAGCAGATCACGCTGTAGAGCCGATGGGTAAACCCGACCGGTAGAGCCGAAGGGTAGAGCCGAAGGGTAGAGCCGAAGGGTAGAGCCGACTGTTAGTCGGCTAACGCCATGCCGATCGAAGAAGAGCAGCCGACTAACAGTCGGCTCTACCATCGGCTAACGCCATGCCGATCGAAGAAAAGCAGCCGACTAACAGTCGGCTCTACCTTCGGCTCTACCGTCGGCTCTACTGATCGCCTCTACCCCCATCGGCTGACGCCATGCCGGCCGCCGGTCGCGTTACCTTGCCTTCGTATCCGCAAGCGAGGTGAAGCGCAGCGCATCACGCAGCGTGTCCAGGTCCGCCTCACTGCGCAGGCGGATGGTGACGGTCTCGCCCGGCACCAGGTCCAGCGCGTTGTCGTCCAGGGCGGCATCCACGCCGTCGAAGTCGATCCACAGCGCACGCACCAGCTTCGGCGAGCGCAGCGTCAACACGTAGCCGTTGCCGTTGCCGTTGCCGTCGGCGCGCAGCTCAGCATCAATCGTCGCAGGTGACAGCGCCAGCGCCTTGGCCGGGACGAAATACACCACCTGCTGCGACAACAGCGTCGCGCCATCGAACAGCTCGAGCACCGCCACGGTCCGCGCAGGATCGGCCCCCTTCAACAGGTCCGCATCGGCGAACCGGCCCACCTCCAGCGCGGACAGCGGCGGCAAGGCCACGGTGTGCCGCTGCTCACTGCGCTGGGTGCCATCAAGATCGAGCACGCGTAGCCGCCATGTGGCCTGCAGGCCCTGCTGACGATCATTGAGCAGGCTCACCCGGGTGACCCCATCGTCGCGCAACGCCGCCACCGCGTGATCGGCGAAGAAGCGTTTGGCGTGGAAATGCAGTGCCTTCCAGCGGCCGGCGTAGTCGATGCTGGACCACGACGCACCCGGCCACACATCGTTGAGCTGCCAGTACAGCGAGCCCATCGTGTACGGGCGCGAGGCCCGGTGATGCAGGGCGGCGAGCTGGATGCCGTCGGCCTGCATGACCTGGCTCAGGTAGACGAACGTGGGGAAGTCACGCGGCGTGCCGTACTCCTCCTCGATGTACTTGAGCAGGCGCTGGTTGCCCTCGCCCGCCATGAACTTCTGGTGGGCGCGCACCGTGGCGCTGTCCACCTGCTGCTCGGCGGCCGGAATGATGCCGTCCAGCGTGCGCAGCACCGGCCAGGCCTGCAGGCCGTACTCGGACATGAAGCGCGGGGTCTCGTGCAGGTACGCCGTTACCGGCAGCGCCGGATTGCCCCATACCTGCCAGTAGTGCTTGTCGCCGCGGGTGGAATCGTTGGCCTTCTCGTCCAGATCATTGCTCGGCGAGCTGGACCAGTACGGCACGCCCAGCCCTTCGTCGGCCACCACCTGGCGCAGATCGTTGCCGAACAGGTCCACATAGCCCTGCCAGACCTTCGCGGCGAACGCGGGATCGGCAGCGGTCAGGTCACGGCCATGGCCCCAGTCCTTCCACGCGGTCTCTTCTTCGTTGTTGCCACACCACAGCACCACGCTGGGGTGATGGCGCAGGCGCCGCACATTGTCACGCGCCTCATGCACCACATTCGCGCGGAACGCCGGATCGTAGCCGGGCTGCATGCCGCCCCCGAACATGAAGTCCTGCCAGACCAGCAGGCCGAGTTCGTCGGCGATGTCGAAGAACACGTCATCTTCGTAATAGCCGCCGCCCCAGTTGCGCAGCATGTTCATGTTGGCATCGCGCGCAGCGGTCAGCTCGCGGCGGATCCGCGCCGCGTCCACGCGCGCGGGGAACATGTCGAACGGGATCACGTTGGCGCCCTTGGCGAAGATAGGCACCCCGTTGATCACGAACGCGAAGCCCTGTCCGCCGTTGCGATCCACTTCGCGGCGCAGCTCGACGGTACGCAGGCCGGTGCGTTGCTCGATGTGCGTCGCCTTCGCTGTCTCAGGCGCCAGGGTGGCACGCACGGTATAGCGGGCCTGCTCGCCCTGCCCGGCCGGCCACCAGCGCCGCGGCTTCTGCAGCGCCACCGGCACCGCGATGCGGTTGTCCCCGGCCTTGAACATCGGCTTGCGGTCGATGCGCGCCACGCGCGTGCCCTCCGGATCCAGCACCTCGATCTGCACCGCAGCGCTGCCGACCGCGGCACTCTCGATCTCGACCGTGATCTCCAGATCCGCCCGGGTCGCATCCAGCGTACGGGTCTGCACGGCCAGCGCGGTCA
>DMZT01000232.1:578-973 GCA_003484865.1 Stenotrophomonas sp. | reverse complement strand
CTGCACGGCCAGCGCGGTCAGCCGCTGCGCGTCCCAGCTCTCCAGTGTCACTGGCCGCCAGATGCCTGCCGTCACGTAACGCGGGCCCCAGTCCCAGCCGAAGTGGTAGCCCGGCTTGCGCACGAAATTGCCGACCATCGCGTCTTTGGGCTCATCGCCATACGGCGAGGGGTAGTTGCCGGCGATCTTGTGCGGCATCGCCTGCACGTCCGGCAGCAGGCTGCGGATCGGCGAACGCAGCACGATCCGGAGGTCATTGCCGCGAGGCCGCAGCTTGCCGTCCACCCGTGCACGCCAGGTGCGATGACTGTTGTTGGCCTGCAGCAGCGGCTGGCCGTTGAGCGTGACGGTGGCGAACGTATCCAGGCCTTCGAACGCCAGCTCGGCGTGCGCGC
>DMZT01000232.1:0-428 GCA_003484865.1 Stenotrophomonas sp. | reverse complement strand
CGCCAGCTCGGCGTGCGCGCGTGCCACGGTTGCCGCATCCACATCGAATCGTGCGCGGTACTCCCAGTCGGCCAAGCCGATCCACTGCAGCCCGGCTTCCGGCGCACCCACGTAAGGATCGGGAATCTGCCCCTGCGCCAGCAGATCGGTATGCACGGCCCCGGGCACCTGCGCCGGGCGCCACTGCTGCAGGTCAGGGTGCGCGGCACCGCGCGCGTCACCGGGCAGCAGGCGGAATGACCACTCCGCCGCCAGCGGGGCGGCGGCCACGGGCAGTGCCCATGCTGCCAGCAGGACCAGCAACAGCCAGCTGGCCGGTGCAACGACATGGAGACGGCTGTGCGCGCGCATGGGGACCTGCCTGGCTGCGGGAGCCGCCGACCAACGGTCGGCGCTACCGGGGTTTTGGGGCAGCCGACCAACGGTCG
>DMZT01000335.1 GCA_003484865.1 Stenotrophomonas sp. | reverse complement strand
ATCCTGGTCAACAACGCCGCGTATCAGCGCTACTACGAATCCTTCGATGACATCACGTTGGACGACTGGCGAAAGACATTCGATACCAATGTGCATGCCGTCTTCAACCTGACCCGTCTGTGCGTGCCGCACCTGCAGGACGGCGGCTCGGTCATCAATACCGCCTCCGTGAACTCCAAGAAGCCCACGCCCAACATCCTGCCCTACTCGGCCACCAAGGGCGCGGTGGCCAACCTCACCATCGGCCTGGCCGGTCTTCTCGCCGAGAAGGGCATCCGTGTCAACGCGGTATTGCCCGGCCCGATCTGGACGCCCTTCATTCCCGCCGGCATGGCCGCGGAGGAAGTTGAGCAGTTCGGCAGCCAGACCCCGTTTGGTCGTCCCGGCCAGCCGGCCGAGCTCGCCTCGGCCTACGTGATGCTCGCTGCCGACAGCGCGAGCTACACCTCCGGCGCACTGCTTACCGTCTCCGGCGGCGCGGTCACCCTGTAAGGCCTGTTCTCCCTCCTCCCCCCAAGGATTCCAATGACTTCCCGCAACCAATACGACATGCAGAACCCGCTGACCCAGTTCCCACAGCCGACCTACCCGGCCCAGGTTCAAACCCCGCCCGGCACTGTTCATGAGCTCAAGCCGGCGGCTGATCATGGCGAGAAAAGCTACGTGGGCCTGGGGCGCATGAAGGGTCGCAAGGCGCTGGTGACCGGCGCCGATTCCGGCATCGGCCGCGCAGTGGCCATTGCCTTCGCGCGCGAGGGCGCCGACGTGGCGCTGAACTACCTACCCGAAGAAGAAGACGACGCCGCCGAAGTGGTTGCGCTGATTGAAGCCGAAGGCCGCAAGGCGATCGCCATCCCGGGTGACCTCCAAGAGGAGCAGTTCTGCGGCGACTTGGTGGCACAGGCGGTCAAGGCGCTGGGCGGGCTGGACGTGGTCGCCAACATCGCCGGCAAACAATTGGCCGTGGAAAAGATCGAAGACCTCACCACCGAGCAATTCGACGCCACCTTCCGCACCAACGTGCATGCGCTGTTCTGGGTGTGCAAGGCTGCCCTACCGCATTTGCCCGCCGGCGCGACCATCATCAACACCGCGTCCATCCAGGCCTATCAGCCATCGCCCAACCTGCTGGACTACGCCCCCACCAAGGCGGCCATCGTGAACTTCACCAAGGCCCTGGCCCAGCAGGTGGCCGAGCGCGGCATCCGCGTGAACGCGGTGGCTCCGGGTCCGATCTGGACGCCTTTGCAGCCTGCCGGCGGCCAACCGCCTGAGGCCATTCCGGAGTTCGGCTCGCAGACGCCGCTGAAGCGGGCGGGCCAGCCGGTGGAAATGGCGTCGGCCTACGTGCTGCTGGCCACCCAGGAGTCGAGCTACATCACCGGTGAGGTGATCGGCGCCACCGGCGGCATGCTGCTGCCGTGACCGCTGGCTCCAGCGATGCCGATAGCGTGCCTGCCGAGCGCGACGCGGACGGGTATGCGCCCATCCACTCCTACGCCGCCATTGGCGATGGGCGCTCCAGTGCGCTCATCGCGCCGGATGGCAGCATCGACTGGTGGTGCGCCCCGTGCATGGACGCACCGCCCTTGCTCGACCGCTTGCTCGATGCCCCGGCCGGCGGTCGTTTTGTGGTCCACGCCCGCGACGTTCAGCAGGTGCAGCGGCGCTACCGCGACAACAGCAACGTGTTGGAAACGCACGTCCGCACCGCCACCGGCCTCGCCCGGGTGACCGAATCGCTCAACAGCGGCCCGGCCGGGCGGCTGCCTTGGTCCGAGCTGGCCCGCCGGTTGGAAGGCTTGGAGGGAGAGGTCACCTTCGATCTGCTCTACCAGCCGGGCACCCGGGCTGGGGCCTGCACGCCCTGGATGAGCGATACCCCAAACGGATGCGTCCATCACGCCGGCCCCGTGATGACGATGCTGCGCTATTCCGAAAGCGTGCAGATCGGCAATTGCAATGACCGGGAACTCCGCGGCACCGTGACCCTTCGGCCCGGCGACCGGGAGATCATCGCGCTGCTCGCCTCTCAGGACGAAGTGCTCCCGGTTCCGCCTTTAGTGGATATCGATACCCGCATCGACCGCTCCGATCGGGAGTGGCGCCAGTGGGTGGACGACCTGCACTGCGACGCAAGCCGCCGCGCTGAAGTCATCCGATCGGCGCTGGCGCTCAAATTCCTTTGGTTCGCGCCCACCGGGGCCATCGCCGCGGCGTTGAGCGCTTCGCTGCCCGAGCGCATCGGCGGCGACAAGAACTGGGACTACCGCTACGCTTGGGTTCGCGATGCCGCATACGTCATCAAGACCTTCCTGCGCGTGGGTGCGCTGCCCGACGCCAAGGCCGGCTTCAGCTGGCTGATGACCACCATCGGTCGCCACCGTCCCGGGCTTGCGCCGTGCTACACCCTTCGCGGCGAGCGGGTCGAAAAGGAACGCTGCATCGACGTGCCGGGCTACCGCAACAGTCAACCGGTGCGCGTGGGTAATGCGGCCTCTGAGCAGTTGCAGACCTGCGCCTATGGTGACGTTTTGGAGATGGCGAGCCGGATGATCGAAGCCGGCCACATCCTCGACCCCACCACCGCCCGGCTCTTATTCGAACTGGCTGACGAATGCGCCGACAACTGGATGCGCAAGGACAGCGGCTTCTGGGAACTGGGCGACGCGCAGCACTACACGATGTCGAAGCTGGAATGCTGGATGGCGCTCCGCCGAGCCTGCGAACTGGCCGAAGCTGGCCACATCACCACTGCCCGTTTGCCGCGCTGGCAGCGCGAGAAAGAGCGCATCCTGGACTGGATCGACGAGCACTGCTGGGATGAGGCAAAGCAGAGCTACGTGATGCATGCCGGCAGCGACCGGCTGGACGCGAGCCTGATGCTGGCGTCGCGCTTCGGCTTGGGCGAAGTGCGCCGGGAGCGTTTCATCGCTACTCGGGAGGCCATGCGGCGCGAACTGTCAGATGAGAGCGGCGATCTGCTGTGGCGCTACAGCGGCATGCAGGACTGCGAAGGCACGTTCATCAGTTGCGCGTTTTGGATGGTGGAAGCCTACGGCCTGCTGGGGGAGGCGGAAGAAGCGGATCGCTTGTTCGGATCGTTGCTGGCCCGCGTCCAGAACGACGTGGGCCTTATGCCAGAGATGTGGGATCCCCAAGCCGATGAAGGGCTGGGCAATACGCCGCAGGGCCTGAGTCACTTGGCTTTGGTGCACGCCGCTTATGCGATAGATGGTGAATGAGCCCGACGCCTCTTGGATTGCACGCCCTTGCTCGCCCCCGCAATGCGTCATCCGCTGCGTTCCTGACGTTGAGACCTCACGCCATCCCTGAGCATCGACCCGCGGCAGAGGAACCGTGACCGTTCATTGGCTGACTGGCTCCGGCCGTCCCGGGACGCCTATGATGACATTCAGATTCAGGCCCCGTCTTCAACGCAAGGGCCCTCAATGTGACCTTTTTAACATGCCAAATACTGGGCTGTTCTATCTGTTTGAAGTCAACGTGCAGCCAAGTCGGCCGGGCTCGGACGAGGAACCCATGGTGCTTAACGTCCAGGCTGAATGCCTTTCCTGCCACCGCGTCACCAATGCTACTGCCCCGCCGAGCCTCGTGAACATACCGGGTGGCGGGGCGGTGCTGGAGTGCCCTGCGTGCGGGAGCCGCCAGGCGATTTCGGCCGCTCGTTTCATGGAG
>DMZT01000458.1 GCA_003484865.1 Stenotrophomonas sp. | reverse complement strand
GCCGGCAACCCCATGAACCCGTCATCGCGAGGCGCCGGCCAGCGGCCGGCACTACCAAGACGACGTCCACACAACGGAAATCAGCCAAAAAAAAGCCGCGATGCCAACCAGCATCGCGGCTCACCTCGTGGGGGAGGCCACGCATCACGTGGGATGCGCAAAACCATCAGAACATGTGCAGACCACCGTTCACCGCATAATCCGCACCCGTCACATACGCCGCATCGTCCGACGCCAACCACGCACACAGACTCGCCACCTCCTCCGGCTTGCCCAAGCGGCGGATCGGCACCGAGCCCGCCAGACGATCCAGCACATCCGGCGGAAAACTGCTGATCGACTGACTCGCGATATACCCCGGCGAAATCGTATTCACCGTCACGCCCCGCGTCGCCACCTCATTGGCCAACGCCCGGCTGAAACCATGCATCGCCGCCTTCGCCGTCGCGAAGTTCACCTGGCCGATCTGGCCCTTGTGCGCACTCACCGAGCCGATGTTCACGATCCGGCCCCAGCCGCGCGTGCTCATGCCATCGATCACCTGCTTGGTGATGTTGAACAGCGCATGCAGGTTCGACCCCATCACCGCATTCCAATCATCCGGGCTCATCTGGCGGAACAGCACATCGCGGCTGCCGCCGGCATTGTTGACCAGCACATCGATCTCGCCGACTTCGGCCTTCACCTTGGCGAACGCGGACACCGTCGACGCCCAGTCCGCGGCATTGCCTTCCGAGGCGATGAAATCGAAGCCCAGTTCGCGTTGCTCGCGCAGCCAGGCGGCTTTGCGCGGTGAATTCGGGGCGCAGCCGGCGACCACGGTGTGGCCGTTGCGGGCCAGCTTCTGGCAGATGGCAGTGCCGACACTGCCCATGGCGCTGGTGACGTAAGCGATGCGAAGAGTCATGGCGGAAGGCTCCTTGGTAGGCGGATCAGGACGCAAGCGGATACAGGCCGAACAGCAGCCCACCGAACATCAGCAGCATCGAAATGGCGATGGCCCACTTCAGGGTGAACTTCTGGTGATCGGCGAACTCCACCTTGGCCAGGCCGACCAGCAGGTAGGTCGAGGGCACCAGCGGGCTGAGCAGATGCACCGGCTGGCCGGCCAGCGAGGCGCGCGCCATCTCCACCGGCGTGATGCCGTAGTTGCCGGCCGCTTCGGACAGGATCGGCAGCACGCCGAAGTAGAAGGCGTCGTTGGACATGAAGAAGGTGAACGGCATCGAGGCCAGCGCGGTGATCACCGCCAGGTAGGGGCCCCAGCTGTCGGGAATGATCGCCAGGAAACTGTGCGACATCGCTTCGACCATGCCGGTGTTGTTGAGGATGCCGGTGAAGATGCCCGCCGCGAAGATCAGCGAGACCACCGACAGCACGTTGCCGGCATGGTTGACCACGCGGCGGCGCTGCTCGGCCAGGTTCGGGTAGTTGATCACCAGGGCGATCGCGAAGCCGACCATGAACAGGACCGGCATCGGCAGCACGCCCAGGATCAGCGCGGTCATCAGGGCGATGGTCAGGCCCAGATTGACCCACAGCAGCTTCGGGCGCTTGGTGTCCTCGGCGTCTTCCACCGTCGGCAGCGTGTTGCCATCATCGGAGACGCTGTTGTCCATCCAGCTCCCGCCCTGCGGCAGGGTCACCACGCCCAGGCGACGGCGTTCCTTCATGCCCAGGTACCAGGCCAGCACCAGCACGCCGGCGCAGGCGATCACCATCGAGGGAATCAGCGGCACAAAGACGTCGGCCGGGTCCACGTGCAGCGCGGTGGCGGCACGGGCGGTCGGCCCGCCCCACGGGGTGAGGTTCATCACGCCACCGGCGAGGATGGTCACGCAGGTCATGTTCAACGCGTTCATGCCCAGGCGCTGATACAACGGCAGCATCGCCGACACGGTGATCATGTAGGTGGTCGAGCCATCGCCGTCGAGCGAGATCAGCATCGCCAGGATGGCGGTGCCGAGCACGATCTTCATCGGGTCGCCCTTGACGAAGCGCAGGATGATCCGCACCAGCGGATCGAACAGGCCCGCATCGATCATCACCCCGAAGTACAGGATGGCGAACATCAGCATCACGCCGGTCGGCGCGATCTTCTTGATGCCTTCCAGCATCATGTCGTCGATGCCGGCCGCGAAGCCGCCGATCAGCGCGAACAGGATCGGAATGGTGATGAGGGCGACCAGCGGCGAGAGCCGCTTGCTCATGATCAAATACATGAATGTAATGACCATGCCAAAGCCGAGGATGCTCAGCATCATCTGCATTCTCCAGAAGAAACGGTGCGGAAAGTAGGCATCAGAAGTCGTACTGCAGGCGGCCGGTGACCGCGCGCGTGCGATCCACGGTGGCGTCGGCCAGGCGGTCGCGGTTGCGGCTTTCGATCAGGTTGAGCATGAAGCGCAGGTTCGGGCGCATGTACCAGTTGCCACCCAGCGTCCACGCCTCGGTCTGGCCGTCGCGCAGGTCCGGCTGGCCGATCAGGTGCTGGTCGCCGCGCATCTGGTCATAGCGCAGTGCCAGTTCGAACGCGCCGGCGGTGTGCTGGAAATCCTTGACCCGGCCGAAGCGCCCCGTCTTGCGGTCGTACACGCGCGATTCGCCGGTGACGAACCAGCTGACCAGGCCGTAGCCAGCCAGCACCTTGCCGCGCTGGCTGCCGTCGTCGAAGGTGGCGCCGCTGAATTCGCCCTGCCAGGACAGCGGCCCGTTCACCTGTGCGTACTCCAGCGACCACTTGTTGACGTCGGTGTCGCGCCCGGCCGAGAAATCGACCAGGGTCAGGCGGCTGTTGTCCGAGAGATGGCCGGCCGGGCGCGGGCGGATGCGCAGGGCGGGGACGCCGTCGGCGCCAGGGGTGTCGTAGCGCTCATGCGCCAACGACACGCCCAGGTGCAGGACATCACCGGCGGTGGCGCCGGGGGCCCAGGTCGCACGGCCACCGGCGGCACGGCCCTTGACCTGCCACGCGTCGATGCTCTCCAGGCTGTAGGCGCTGGCGGCCCACGTCATGTCGCCGCGCGCGGCCTGCCAGGAGGCGCCGAGGCGATACAGCGGCGCCAGCGTGGT
>DMZT01000459.1 GCA_003484865.1 Stenotrophomonas sp. | reverse complement strand
TGGTCGGTGTCTCCACCGGTGCAGCCTGGGCCGGCGCGATCACCGCTGCGGCACTGGCCACCGGCGGCAGGACCACGGCCGGAATCGGCGGCGGCGCCTCGTCGCGCGGCTTGGCCACCGCGCTGACGCGGGACTGGCTATGAGAGAAATCCCGGTAAGCACGCGTGTCATCGCGGTCCCCCAGACGGTTGAAGAGACCGGCCACGTCGTCGTGGCTCTCTGAATCGGCAGGTTGCTGAAGCTTGCTCATGGCACCATCGAAAGGGGGAAGGATTCAGAACACACGCGACAGCGTGTACGTGGCTACATCAGGATGATCGCTCTGCAGATAGCGCACATCCAGCACCGACATCATCCCGGCGGCGCGGAACCACTGCCGGTACACACCTTCGAGAAACCCGGTGTCCCACCCGGCGCGGGCGCCGAGCACCGCCGACAACGGCGAGGCGGCGTGATGGATGCGCACCTGTTCGGGCGCTTCCTCGAATACGACCAGCCCCCACTCCGTCGACGACCACACGGCATTGGCCGCATGCTGCATTTCCTCCAGCGTCGCCACCGCCGGCAGCGCATGGTCACGGCCGAAGCGCTCACCGATACGCGCCATCAGCCGGGACAGCTCGGCATCGGGCAACGCACTGTCGAACTCTTCGCAGAGCGCAAGCAGGAAGCCGCGCCACTGAGGAGAGCACGAATGGGCACGGTAGTAATCAAGCAATGCTGATGAATTCATCTGGAAAGCCTAGACGAACCACGATGCAGAGGCGGTATACGGGCAATTACCGGCATCGATGTCGGTCAAAAGTGTGAACTACGCCTCACAATATTGTGGCACATCTGGCTTTCCTGCATAGCGAGCGCGCTGCGTCGCTTCCTGACGCGCCGCGTCACCCGCGGCCAGTGGGCTGAACGGAAACGTGGAATGCCCGAGGTCCCGGGCGGCCGTGACGGCACCCCGTGGCGTCGCCCCTCCCCGGCAGGGCGGGCGAAAAAGTGTGACGCCGCGGCGTATCCACCGCCCGGCCGCAACGCTCAACCCTCGGCCGGCAACTCGAACACCTGGCGCAGATACGCCAGATACCCCGGGTCATCACACATGCTCTTGCCGGGAGAATCGCTCAGCTTGGCGACCGGCTGGCCGTTGCAGCGGACCATCTTGATGACGATGTTGAGCGGGGTCGGGCCCAGGTCATTGGTCAGGTGTGTGCCGACCCCGAAGGCCACCTGGCAGCGGCCGCGGAAGTAATCGAACAGCTGCATCACCTTTTCGATGTTCAACCCGTCGCTGAAAACCAGCACCTTGCTGCGTGGATCCACCCGGCGGCTCTCAAAGTGGGCCAGCATGCGGTCGCCCCAGGTGAACGGGTCGCCGGAATCATGGCGGACGCCGTCGAACAGCTTGCAGAAGTACATGTCGAAGTCGCGCAGGAAGGCGTCCAGCCCGACGACGTCCGACAGCGCGATGCCCAGGTCGCCGCGGTACTCGCGCGCCCAGGATTCCAGCGCCGCCACCTGCGAATCGCGCAGGCGCGGGCCGAGCGCCTGGAACGCCTGCAGGTACTCATGGGCCATCGTGCCGTGCGGGGTCATGCCGTACAGCCGGGCGAAATGCACGTTGCTGGTGCCCACGAACTGCGCACCGAGCGCGTCGCGCAGCATGGGCAGCATCCGCCCGTGCCACTCGCGCGAGTAACGGCGGCGGCTGCCGTAGTCGGCGATCCGGCACAGCTCGAAGCCGGGGGTATCGCGCAGCAGCGCGGTCTTGGCCTGCAGGCGGCGCTCGCCCTCGCTGAAATCCGAGTCGGTGGTGTTGCGGAACCAGACCTCGTTGATGATCGCCAGCAGCGGAACTTCGAACAGGATGGTGTGCAGCCACGGCCCGGTGATGTCCAGATCGATCTCACCGGGTACGGTGGTCGAGGGGCGTAGCGCGATGTACTTGCGGTCCAGGTGGAACAGCCCGAGGAAATCGGCGAAATCCGGTTTGACGAAGCGCAGGCCGCGCACGTAGTCCAGCTCTTCGGCACTGAATCGCAGGCTGCACAGGTGGTCGATCTCGGCGTTGATCTGGTCGATGAACTGCGCCAGGTCGATGCCCGGGGTCCGGCACTTGAACCGGTACTGCACCTGCGCGCCGGGGTACTGATGCAGCACCGCCTGCATCATGGTGAATTTGTACAGGTCGGTGTCGAGCAGGGACTGGATGATCATGCTGGGGATTATGCGCCCGCCACCGGGTACGACCAACGGCCGGTGCCCGCAGCGTGGAATGCGTTCACGGCAGGTATCGCCCCGGTGCCGAAGCGAGTGCGCGGGCCTCTACCGGCGGCGGAGCAGACGCGGCACCTGCGCCAGCGCATGCGCCCAGATCGCGCCCCACACGGCACAGCGCACCGGCCAGGCGCGTTGCGGCGCCTCGAATTTCCGGAAGTAGCGCCACAGCCCCCGGTGCTTGTGCCATTCCACGAAGAACGGCCGTGAGCGGCTGGAGACACCGCGTACATGGGTGACCTGCAGGTCGTTGGCGATCGCGATCACCGCGCCGGCCTCGCGTGCGCGCCGGCACAGGTCCAGATCCTCGGCGTGCAGGCGATAGCCCGCATCCCAGCCGCCGATCCGGTCGAACAGCGCGCGCGGCATCAACAGCAGGGCGCCGGACAGGGCCGGCACGACCTGCAGCGGCTGGCTGCGGTCAACCGGGATCGCCAGCTTTCCGCCCTGCCCGGGGTTGCGCAGCATCGCGGCGAAATCCGGGTCTCGGCGTCGCACCGCATCGTCCGGGCGGCCGTCTTCGTCGACCTGTTCCACGCCCAGCAGGCAGTCACCCAGCGGCAGCGCGCGTTCGCGCAGCAGGGCCAGGGTATCGGGACCGACCATCAGGTCCGGGTTGATGAAGGCCAGCCAGGGTGCCTGGCTGTCGGCCACGCCCTGGTTGTTGGCCGCCGCAAATCCGGGGTTGTCCGGATTGGCGATGAAGCGCACCCGCGGATCGGCGCTGGCATGGCGCTGCACGATCTCCAGGGTGCCGTCGGTGGAATCGTTGTCGACCACGCGGATTTCAGCGATGTCGCGCGCCTCGCGCAGGCGCAGCAGGCAGGCGTCCAGCGTGCTGGCGCTCTGGTAGCTGACGATGATGGCGGCGATGGCAGGGCTCAAACGGGCGGCTCCGGGGCGGC
>DMZT01000454.1:5681-5852 GCA_003484865.1 Stenotrophomonas sp. | reverse complement strand
ACGGCCGCGTTGCCCTGGCGGCCGGCGACCGTCTGCGTGGCGGCATAGCGCTCGGATGGCCGTGCGGACACCGCCGGCGGCGCCAGCGTCTGGTCCACGTTGTGCTGGTCCGTCGGCGCTGCTTCGCGCGGTGTCTGGCGACGCAGGACGTCCTGCGCGTCCGGGGTGTCG
>DMZT01000454.1:4862-5480 GCA_003484865.1 Stenotrophomonas sp. | reverse complement strand
CCGGGGTGTCGTCCGGCGGCAGATCCACCTTCGGCACCGGCGTCGGCTCGGGCCGATGCTGTTCCTGCTGCAACGGCCCGGGTGGGATTTCTTTCGGCGGTACGGACGGCGCCTCGGGTACCGGCGCCAACTCCACCATCACCGCTTCCACCGGCGTATCGTTGACCCGCACCGGCGCTCGCTGCTGCCACCACAGCGCGCCGCCGATCAGCACGGCATGCGCGGCAAGGACCAGCGCCAGACTGCCTACCCAGCGCAGCATTGCGGCGGTGTCGCGGCTCATTCGCTGCGCTGCTCCACGCCCACCAGCGCGATCCTGCGATACCCGGCCGCGCGCAGCGCGTTCATGGTCTGCATCAGCTCGCCATAGGGCACGCTCTGATCGGCACGCAGGTAGATGCGCTGTTCGTGGTCGCCAGCGGTCAGCCGCTCCAGCGTGGCGTTCAGCCCGTCAGTGCCGACCGGCACATCGTTGACGCTCAGCGACAGATCGGCCTGCACCGAGAGGAACACCGGTTCGGCATCGCGTGGCTGCGGCTGCGCGGTGCTGGCCGGCAGATCCACCGGCGTATCCACCGTGGCCAGCGGCGCGGCGACCATGAAGATGATCAGCAGCAC
>DMZT01000454.1:0-4713 GCA_003484865.1 Stenotrophomonas sp. | reverse complement strand
ATGAAGATGATCAGCAGCACCAGCATCACGTCGATAAAGGGGGTGACGTTGATGTCGTGGCTTTCTTCCAGTGCGTCGTCGTCGTGGCGGGCGGTCTTGATGGCCATGGCCGGTCCTCAGCGCGCGTCGCGCACGGCCGGCGCATTGCCGAGGCGGTCCAGATCGCGCGAGACCAGTTGCTGCACGCCGGCCGAGAGGTCACCGAGCAGCCCGCGGATACCGGCCAGCACACGGGTGAAGTGGTTGTAGATCACGACGGCGGGAATCGCCGCGACCAGGCCGAGCGCGGTGGCCAGCAACGCCTCTGCGATACCCGGCGCGACCACGGCCAGATTGGTGGTGTTGGCGTGGGCGATGCCGATGAAACTGTTCATGATCCCCCACACCGTGCCGAACAGGCCGACGAACGGGGCGATCGCGCCGATGCTGGCGAGCAGGCCGACCCCGGTGCGCAGCTGGCGTGCATGCGCCAGTTCGATGCGTTCCAGGCGAGAGGCGACCCGCTCCTTGATCCCGACCGGATCCTGCGCGTCCTGCGAGAGGCGCAGCTCGGTGCGGGCCGCGTCGATCAGGTCATGCGCTGCGCCGTCGTCCAGCAACGGATGCGTCTGCGGCACCGGCAGCTGTGCGGCCTGCAACAGCAGCGCGCGTGCCTGGCGCAGCCGCGTGCGTTGCCGGCCCAGTTCCCAGGTCTTGGCCACCAGCACCGTCCAGGTGGCGATCGAGGCGAGCGCCAGCCCGATCATCACGGTCTGCACGACGCCATCGGCGGCCTGGTACATGCCCCAGGGGGTCAGGTCATGCGGCAGTGCCGCCACGGCGGCAGGAAGAGCGATGGGCAAGGTCATGGGGACGTCATCAGTCAGAGGCATCGCGGCACCGTGCAGCGCCGGAGGCAGGAAAGGGGCGAAGAGTATCGGGGCTAGGCGGTGGGAATCAGTACCGGGCAGACAGCACGTTCAGCGCTCCGGCGGACGGTCGGCCGTGGCCGACGGCCGCGGCGCAGGCCGTGACAGCACATAGGCCGCACTGGCCGCAAAGAACAGGCCGACGCCCACCAGCAGCGGCCAGGACGGATGCGCGCCCCAGCAGAACATGACGAAGCCGAACGCCATGCCGGCGCCGGCGAAGGCCTTGCCCTTGCGGCTGATCGCGCCCTGCTCGCGCCACAGGCGCAGCGGTGGACCATAACGAGGATGCTCGAGCAGCCGACGTTCGAACGTCGGCGAGCTGCGCGCGAAGCAGCCGACGGCCAGGATCAGGAAGATCGTGGTCGGCATCACCGGCAGCAGTGCGCCGATGACGCCCAGCGCCACCATGATCCAGCCCAGGCCGAACCAGAGCCAGCGCATCATTGGCGGCGGTTGCGGCCCGGCGCGACGCGCCTGGAAGGCGCAGCGGTCATGCGAATTCTTCCTCGACATGCCCGTGCACGCTGCGGAACGCCGCATCGGCCGCATCGATCACCTGCTGCTCCTGCACCTCGGTCAGCGCGACACCATCCAGCGCGGCGGTGAACTCGCGCCAGTGGCGGGCAGCACCATCGGGATGGGCGGCCAGATGGCGCGCGCCAAAACCACTGTCCAGACCCAGCCTGGCAGCCATCTTGTAGAGCACGGTGCCACCGAGGTTGGAGCCTTCGGCGACGTACAGCCAGCCCAGGGCGACCGGCAGCGGCAGGTCGCCATCCAGGTACGTGGATGCCGGGAGCGGCAGGGTCTGTTCCAGGTCGGACAGGTCGCGGGCGATCAGCGGCAGCCGGCGGCGCTCGTCCAGATCGGGCAGCAGTGCATCCAGCGCGGGGTTGCCGTACAGCGCGTCGATATCGCGGTGGAAGCGGTACTGCACGCGCAGGAACTTTGCGAACAGGTCGCGGCTGGCGAAGATGTCGCCGGCCATGATGCGCTTGTCCAGCGCGCCGTGGCTGTCACGGGTGGCCGCCTTGAGACGTTGGCTGCGGGTGGCTTCGGGAGTATCGATGACGATCATGGCACTGCTTGGGTGGGGAAGTGGGGCACGGTTCTCTGTTGAAGCCGTCTGGCACGGGGGCAACCCCAAGCCCATTGTCGCGTGATCAGCGGTGCGACCGTCACATGCCACCGTCACGGCCTTGCCCCGATAATACGGACCACGCCCTGCCACTGGAATGACACGATGATCACCACCGAACCGCGCATGACCAATCTGTTCCTGCAGCTCGGCCTGGACGCCAGCGAGGAAGCGATTGCCGCCTTCATCCGCGATCACCAGCTGTCCAACGAGATCCGCCTGATCGAAGCGCCCTACTGGAACGACGGGCAGCGCCAGTTCCTGACCGAGCAGCTGCGCTCGGATGCGGAGTGGGCGATCGTGGTCGATGAGCTCAGTGAAGCGCTGCACGCCGATGCGACCGTACAGGCCAACGCCGGCTGAGCGATCGCCGGATGCCGATACCGGCCGCGCACCCTGTGTGCAGGCCGGAGGCACGCAGGGGCCGGCAATGCCGGCCCCTGTCGTGTCCGGACATCAGTAGCGGTAGGTCAGCGCCAGCCGCACGGTCCGGCCCGGTGCGGGCATCACGCCCAGCGCCAGCGGATCGAGGTAGTAGCGGTCGGTCAGATTGTCCACGTTGAGGTCCACCGCGAACTGCTCGCTGGCCTGCCAGCTGGCGAACAGATCCACGATGGTCGCCGCGCGGTACAGCTGCTGGATCGCCGACAGGCCGACGTTCCATTCCTTGTCCAGCGCGCTGATCGGGCCGGCGTTGTGGATCACCCGGGTACCAAAACTCAGGCGCTGGTCGAACAGCCGCGAACCCAGGGTCAGGTTGACGTTGTAGCGCGGCGGGTTCTGGGTGTTGCTGTAGGACCCTTCAAAGCCACCATCCACGCAGTCCGGGGTGTTCTTCAGTTCCTCGATCCTGCGCTGGATACCGTAGGCGCGGCGCTCGGCGGCAATGTCCGGCGCACAGGTCTTGGCCTGGAGGTAGTAATGCGCGGACAGATCGGCGAACACCGTGCCGCTGTCATAACTGGACTGGAACTCCACGCCGGCGACCTTGAAGCGGTCCACGTTGCGGATCAGGCCGGCCGACAGGGTGCGGTAATCGCGGGTGATCAGATCATCGATGCGCGTGTTGAAGTAGGCCAGCTTGAACCCGGCCTGGTCGCCCTCGGTGAACAGGCCGTGGCGCACCGTGCTCGCGCCGATTTCCCAGGTCCCTGCCCGCTCCGGTTTGAGCTCACCGGTGGGCTTGGCCGCGGTGAACAGGCCCAGCGTGGTTTCGAACAGGCTCGGCAGCTTCACGCCTTCGGCGTACTTCACGTACACCATCGTGTCTTCGTCAAAGCGGTAGGCGACGCTGGCGCTGGGCATGAAGGCACTGTCGCGGCGACGGATCGGCTGCGACCAGGTCCAGCTGACCGGTACGCGCAGGTCTTCGGCGTCATCGGCGTCGTAGAAGTTCCAACCGGTGATGTCACCGACCGTCCCCTTCTCGTACGGGGAGGCCAGCAACGAGGCCTCGGTGAACTGGCCGTTGGCATCGGGATACCAGTTCAACATGGCGATGCGCTTGGCGCGCCATGCCGGCAGGTTCGGGTTGCCGTCCAGCAGCTGGGTGTAGCGATACTGACCGATCACGCCGTAGCTGTCCGGCGTGGCCAGGCGGTTGCGGTCGTGCACATTGACGCGGTTGTAGCGGCCACCGACCACCACTTCCCAATGCTCGTCCGGCTGCCATTTGACCGAGGCCACCGCGCTGTACTCCTTGCGCTCGGCGTTGCGCAGGAAGCGGTTGTTGACCAGGTCGTCGTGCATGACCGGTGAATGCGGGCCGGGGCCGACGTCCTCATCGCTGAAGGACAGGCCGTAGTCCAGCGTGAACAGCCCGGCGCCAGAATCCAGGTGCGTGGTGTTGCCCACATCGAAGCCGAGCCGGGTCTGGGTCAGCTCATTGCGGTAGGCGTCCTTGTAGCCCGGATCGGTATTGAACGACGGGCCGTCGTACCACTCGGTGCGGCGATCGAAGTACCACGGAGTGATGCCGGTCAGGCCGTTGTACATCAGGCTGTCGGCGTCGGTGTACCAGAGGTTGGCCTTCAGATCGATCAGCTCATTGTCCGGGTTGAAGCGGTAGCGCAGGTTGTAGGCATCCATGTCCACATGGCCCGGATCCCACTGCGGCACGCGGTCGCGGTCCACGCGGATGATCTGCGAGGCCATGATTTCGCCGGCGGTGCCTTCATAGCGGCGGTAGCCGGCTTCCAGCGTCTGGTTGTCGTCGATGCGCCAGGTGCCCTTGAGCAGGAACGACGCCGAGCGCGAGGAGGTGTTGAACACCTCGGTATCCGGCGGATTCAACGGCGCCAGGGTGCGCCGCGTCTGCGGGAAATCGTCGTAGCCGTGCTTGCCCGAGAAGTAGTTGCCGTTCTCGCGCCATGCGTACGCCGCGACCAGGTCGACGCGATCCCACTGCTTGGCCGTGGCGATGTTGAAGAACTGGCTGCCCAGCGCGCTGCGGTCGGTACGCGGTGCGGCGTCATAGGCGGGTACGTTGTTGGCGCTGGCATTGGCCATGCCGGTGCGCACGCGCAGCCCGGCATCGCGACCATCACGCAGTACGTCGTCGATCTTCAGCGTTTCCATCTCGACCACGCCACCGATGCCACCGGACGCATTGACGCCCAGACTCGGCCCCTTGGTGATGGTGATGTTGGAGATCAGGTCCGGATC
>DMZT01000455.1 GCA_003484865.1 Stenotrophomonas sp. | reverse complement strand
CGATCTTTCTAAGAGACCGTGATCCGGCCGGCCAGGGGGGGCCGGCCGGGCTCAGGGGTGGTCCAGCGGCCGGGGCGGCTGGACCCGGCGCACCCGCTCACGGTGCAGCAGGTACAGGCCCGAGGCGACGATGATCGCCGCGCCCAGCCAGGTCACCTGGTCGGGCAGCACACCCCAGAACAGCAGGTCCCAGCCGATCACCCAGACCAGCCCGGTGTACTCCAGCGGCGCGATCATCGAGGCCTCCCCCAGCTGGAAAGCACGGGTCAGGGCGACCTGCCCCCCTGCCCCGGCCAGGCCCATGCCGGCGATCAGCGCAGCATGGCCCAGTTGCAGCGGCTGCCAGTCCGGGATCGCCAGCAGGCCGGCGCCGACAGCCATGATCACCAGGAACCACACCACCATCGACTGCGGGGTGTCGGTGCGGGTCAGCATGCTGACCGTGATCGCGGCCAGCGCATAGGCGGTGGCGGCCAGCAGCACCATCAGGCCCGGGAAGGAAATGATCCCGCCGACCCCGGGGCGCAGCACGACCAGTACCCCGACCAGGCCGATGCCGATGGCGATCCAGCGGCGCGGGCCCACGTGCTCGCCGAGCAGCGGCACCGAGAGCGCGGCGATCAGCAGCGGGGCGACGAAGTAGATGGTGTAGGCGGTGGACAGTGGCAGGCTGCGCAGGGCGTAGACGAAGCAGCCGATCATCACCATGCCGAGCACGCCGCGCAGCAGGTGCAGGACCCATCGCCTGGGCACCAGCGAACGCGGGCCGGCGGTGGCCAGCACCCAGACCAGTACGAACGGCAGCGAGGCCGCACCGCGCAGGAAGGTGACCTGCAGGGTGGGATAGCTGGCCGACAGCTGCTTCATGCCGGCATCCATCAGCGAAAAGCAGGCGACGGCCATCAGCATCCAGGCGACGGCGCGGGTGGGGGATTTCTGCGTGTTCATGGCCCATTATCGCCGGCTTGGCCGGCCCGTCCATGGTGGCTTGATAGAATGGGGACATTCACCCGCTGGAGTTTGCCCATGCCCTCTTTTGACGTTGTTTCCGAAGTCGACACCCACGAGCTGACCAACGCGGTCGACCAGGCCAACCGCGAGCTGTCCACGCGTTTCGATTTCAAGGGGGTGGACGCCAAGTACGTGCTGGAAGACAGCGTGATCAGTCAGTCCGCGCCGAGCGATTTCCAGCTGCAGCAGATGACGGACATCCTGCGTCAGCGGTTGACGGCACGGAAGATCGATGCGGCGTGCCTGGAGTTCGGTGATATCGAAACCAATCTGGCCGGTGCACGGCAGAAGATCACCGTGAAGCAGGGGATCGAGCAGAAGGTGGCCAAGAAGATCGCGGCGAAGATCAAGGAGGCCAAGTTGAAGGTGGACAGCCAGATCAACGGCGACAAGCTGCGGGTGACGGGCAAGAAGCGCGATGATCTGCAGGATGCGATGGCGCTGTTGCGGAAGGAGACGTTCGAGGTACCGCTGCAGTTCGATAATTTCCGCGATTGATCTTGGCCGAAGGGCTGTAGCGAGCCGCGCCAGCGAAGGGCGCCGCTGTTTGTTGCTGATGGGCTTTCGTTGTCTTTGGCGTTGGCAGCTCATCGCTAAAGGCTGGCGATTCACTGGCGAGGGCTGCGGCGGGTAGGGCCAGGCCTTGCCCGGACCCGCCGTGAACCCATCCATGGGGGCTCATGTCGCGGCATCCATGCCGCTCATGGTCCAGGCAAGGCCCGGCCCTACCCGCCGCCCGACGCTTCCTCGGCGGATGGGCGAGCAAAGCGGTAGTGCCGGCCGCTGGCCGGCAATCAGGCGATGTCCCCTCGGTAGTGCCGGCCGCTGGCCGGCAACCTCGTTGCAAAGGATCGAAGAGAAGCCCTTCCGCGCGCGGCGTATGCCGCCGGATGCTGCTCGTTACGCGCGAATCAGCTTGTACAGCGTGGTGCGTGAGATACCGAGCTGGCGTGCGGCGGCGCTGACATTGCCTTGATGCGCGGCCACGGCGTCGCGTACGTGCTGTGTGGTGTGTGTGCGCAGCGATGCAGGTGCAGCGTTGGCGCGCGGCACATCGAGCTTCACGCTGGCATGCGGTGCGAGTGGTCCGCGCAGGTACTGCACGTGCACGGCGGTGTCGTCATCCAGGCGGACGCGGTGGGCGGGGCCGCTCTGCAGCAGGCGGCGGCGCTGGTGGGTACTGGCGCCGGCGAACAGGCCGTCCAGGGTGAGAACGGGCAAGTGGCCGCGACGCGGCAGTCCGAACAGGCGGCGGGCGACGCGGTTGGCGGCACGCACCTGGCCGTCTTCTTCGATGGCCAGCAGGCCCTGCAGGGGCGAGTGCAGCCATCGGGTGTCGTGTTGCACCGCCAGCAGGTGGCAGGGGCGGTGGTCCTGCATGAGGCGGTTCTCGGCCGACAGCGCGGCCTGGCGGAAGTAGCCGTGCAACAGCTCGGCATCGCGCTCGCCAGTGCCGGTGATGTCCAGTGCACCCAGCACTTCGCCATCCAGCCCATGCAGCGGCACGCTCAGGCAGAACACGGTGGCGAAGCGGTCGAGATAGTGCTCATTGCCGCGCACCAGGGCGGGCGCGTCTTCGGCCAGGCTGCAGGCCGGTGCGGTGGTGCCGATGTCGATTTCGCGCAGGCGGCGACCGATCTGGATCGGACGCAGTACCGGGACGTCGGCCAGGCCATGTTCGCGCTGGGCGATGACCAGGCCCTCGGCGTTGACGCAGAACAGGGTCCACTGGCGGCCGCCGAAGGCGGCCCAGAGGTGGTCCATGTCCTCGCGCACACAGCGTGCGAGGCGGCGGTCGGCAGGGTCGTCGAGGCGCGTGGCCGCAGCGGCAAGGGGCGCGTAGTACGGCTCCTGCCGCGGCTGTACGCCGGCCTGGCGCGAGCGCTCCCAGGAGCGCTGCACCGGCGGGCTGACCACGCTGTCCATCAGCGCGCCGCCCTCGGCGAAACGCTGACGGGCGGCGGCCAATACCTGCTGCTGTTCCAGAACCATCGCGGCCATCGGTCGATCTCCACCTCGGACCGACAGCCTACTCCCGCAAAGCTGACTGGTACGTCGTCGCAGGCATGCAGGACTGCGACGGACCGTTTCACCCGCCGATGGTCAGGATCGGCTTGAGGGTGACACCGCGGGTGCTGTCCTCGGCGGCCTGGTTGATCTGGTCCAGCGGGTAGAACTTGACCAGCTTGTCGAACGGGAAGCGGCCCTGCTGATACAGCTGCACCAGCTGCGGAATGAACACCTTGGGCACGCTGTCGCCTTCGACGATGCCGCGGATGCTGCGTCCGCCGAGCAGCAGGTTGTTGACGTCGAACTCGGCCTTGGTGCCCAGCTTCGGCGCGCCGACCACGCCAATCATCCCCAACCCGCCGAGGGCCTCGATGCCCTGCGCCAGCACCTCCGGACGACCGGTGGATTCCAGTGCGAAGTTCGCGCCGCCGCCGGTGATCCCGCGCACCGCTTCCACCACATCGACCTCGCGGCTGTTGATCACGTGCGTGGCCCCCAGCTCCTTGGCCAGTTCCAGCCGCGACGGCACCACATCGATGGCGATGATGGTGGTCGCACCGGCCACGCGTGCGGCCATCACCGCGCTCAGCCCGACCGCGCCGGCACCGAAGCTGGCGAAGCTGCTGCCGGCGGTCACCTTGAGCGAGTTGATCACCGCACCGGCACCGGTCTGGATGCCGCAGCCCAGCGGGCCGAGCAGTTCGATCGGCGCATCGTCCGGCACCTTGATCGCGTTGTTTTCGCGGCTCAGTGCGTAGGTGGCGAACGAGGACTGCGCGAAGAAGTGATCGTGCAGCGGGGTGCCGTCCGGATCCTGGATCGCGGTGGAGCCGTCCAGCGCACCGCCACCGAAGTTCAGGCCGAAGAAGTCCTTGCAGTAGGCGCCGTGGCCGCCGCTGCAGGGATTGCAGTGGCCGCAGGCGCCGTAGGTCAACACGACATGGTCACCGACCTTGAGGTCCTTCACGCCCGGGCCGAGCGCTTCGACGATGCCCGCGCCTTCATGGCCGAGCACGGCCGGCAGCGGCACGGGGTAGTACTGGTCACGCACGATCAGGTCGGTATGGCACAGGCCGGTGGCGACCACGCGGACCAGCACTTCATCGTCCTGCGGGCCACGGATGCGCGCCTTCTCGATGGTAAAGGGCTGTTCTTTTTCGCGCACCACGGCCACGGTGATGTCGCGCAGTTCTGCTGTTGCGGTCATGAGAATCTCCTGGATCAGATCGGGTACGCGGGCGCTTCGCCCTTGACGGTCATCCACTGCCACTGGGTGAACTCGTCGATGTTGGACGGGCCACCGATGCTGGTGCCGTTGCCGGAGGCGCCCACGCCACCGAACGGATTGATCACCTCATCGTTCACCGTCTGGTCGTTGATGTGCAGCAGGCCGGTGCGCAGCCGTTCGCCCAGCTTCAGCGCGCGGCCCACGTTGCTGGATACGATCGCCATCGACAGGCCGTATTCGCTGTCGTTGGCCAGCTCCACCGCCTCATCATCGGTATCGAACGGCACCACTACCGCGACCGGCGCGAAGATCTCTTCGTGGAACGCCGGGTTGTCGCGGCTCACATCGCTGAGCACGGTCGGCTCGAAGAACAGATCCTGGTAGCCACCACCGGTCGCCAGGGTCGCGCCCGCGGCTTGTGCCTCGGCGACGATGCGCGCGGCGTGGTCACGCTGCTGGGCATTGATCAACGGCCCGATCGCCACCTCGCCGTCGGCCGGATTGCCGACCTTGAGCGATTTCGCCTTGGCCACCAGCTTCTCCAGGAAACGCGCATGGATGCTGCGCTGGACCAGCACGCGGCCGGTGGCCATGCAGATCTGGCCCTGGTGCAGGTAGACGCCCCACGCCGTATTGGCGATGGCCAGATCCATGTCCGCATCGTCGAGCACGATCAGCGAGTTCTTGCCGCCCAGTTCCAGCGACACCTTCTTCAGGTGTTTGCCCGCCGCTTCACCGACCTTGCGCCCGGCACCGGTGGAGCCGGTGAACTGGATCATCGCGATGTTCGGGTCGCTGGTCAGCGCCGCACCGGCCGCGCCATCACCGGGCAGCACGTGCAGCAGGCCGGCCGGCAGCCCAGCCAGTTCGAACAGGCGTGCGATCACGAAGCCACCGCACACGGCGGTGCGCGGATCGGGCTTGAGCACCACCGCATTGCCCAGCGCCAGTGCCGGGGCGACTGCGCGCATGGCCAGATACAGCGGGAAGTTGAACGGCGCGATCACGCCGACCACGCCGAGCGGTCGGCGGCGCGCCAGATTCAGACGGCCCGGTTCGGACGGCAGCACTTCACCGATGCTGCGCGAGGGCAATGCCGCCGCTTCATGCAACGCCTTGGTGTTCACCTTGGCCTCGAAGCCGGCCTTGAGCTGGGTGGAGCCACTTTCGCGGACCAGCCACTGCACGATCTCGTCGTTGTGCTCTTCGGCCAGCTGCGCGGCACGGCGCAGGACCTGCGCGCGGGTGTCATACGGGGCGCTGGCCCAGTCGCGCTGCGCCTTGGCGGCGGTGGCGGCGG
>DMZT01000456.1:8589-9032 GCA_003484865.1 Stenotrophomonas sp. | reverse complement strand
GCCCGTTGACCTCGGGCATCACCACATCGGTGAACAGCAGGGCGATATCGGGATGGCTGTCGAGCAGGGCAAGCGCGGTGGCGGCCCCTTCGGCGGCGAGCACCGGGTAGCCCAGCTCGCTCAACGCATCGATGGAGAACTGGCGGACGCCGGGCTCGTCTTCCACGATCAGCACCCGCTCGCGGCCCCCACTCAGCGGAGCGGTACCGCTGGTTGTCGGCGAAGGCGTGGCGGCGATGTCGGCCATGAGGCGCGGCAGATACAGGGTCACCGTTGTTCCCTGCCCGACGGCAGAGCGGATCTTCACGTGACCGGCCGACTGTTTGACGAAGCCATACACCTGCGACAGGCCAAGCCCCGTGCCTTGTCCCACCTTTTTCGTGGTGAAGAACGGATCGAATGCCTTGGCGACCACCTCCGGCGGCATGCCGCTGCCGTTGTCG
>DMZT01000456.1:7974-8366 GCA_003484865.1 Stenotrophomonas sp. | reverse complement strand
GTTGGCGGTTTCCACCGTGAGGCGCCCACCGCCAGGCAGCGCATCGCGCGCATTGACGGCCAGGTTGAGAATCACGTTCTCCAGCTGATTGGCATCGGCGAACGTCCGCCACAGCTCGGCGGCCAGTACGGTCTGCAGGCGGATGCTGCTGCCCAGCGAATGCACCAGCAGGTCGGACATGCCCGCCACCAGCTGGTTCACATCCAGTGGCACCGGCTGCAATGGCTGCTGGCGCGAGAACGCCAGCAACCGCTGGGTGAGCTGTGCCGCCCGGGTGGCGCCATCGATGGCCATGTCGATGTAGCGCTTGGTGCGCGGGTCGTTGTCGCCGAGCCGCATCGCCAGCAGATCCAGCGGGCCGATCACGGTCGCCAGCATGTTGTTGAAGTCGT
>DMZT01000456.1:0-7739 GCA_003484865.1 Stenotrophomonas sp. | reverse complement strand
CAGCATGTTGTTGAAGTCGTGGGCGATACCGCCGGTGAGCTGGCCGACGGCCTCCATCTTCTGACTCTGCCGAAGCGCATCTTCCACGCGGGTGCGTTCGGCGACCTCTTCGAGCACGCGGCTTTCCAGCTGCTCGTTCAATTCCTTCAAGCGGGCGTCGGCGATCTTGCGCGCGGTGATCTCGATCACCACCCCCACCACGCGCACGCAGCGGTCGCCCTCGAAGTGACCCCGGCCCTTGGCCGCGACCCAGCGCACGATCCCGTCTTCCTTGCCGACCGTGCGGTACTCCACGTCATAGAGCGCGCGCTGGGCCGGATCAGCCGCGGCGGCAAAGGCGGCGAGGGTCGCTGCACGGTCGTCGGGGTGGATGCCTTCGTTGAAATCACGCAGCGACACCGGAACATCGGCGGAGATGCCGAACATCGCCTTGGTCCGGGGCGGCCAGATCAAGGCGTCCGCCACCAGGTCGACATCCCAGAAGCCCATGTCGCCTGCCTCGGTGGCAAACCGCAGGCGCTCCTCGCTTTTGGCCAGGGCGGCCTCGGCGGCTTCACGCACGGTCAGATCCAGCATCGCGCCGATCATCCGCAGCGGCTCGCCCACCGCACCACGCAGGACGGTGCCGCGGTCGAGCACGGAGGCGAAACTGCCATCGGCGCGGCGGAACCGGTATTCGTTGTTCCACGCGGTACCGTCGCCCTCGATCACGGCATGGATATCCGCATCGACGCGCGCCCGGTCGTCGGGGTGGATATGGTCCAGCCACCACTGCGCGCTGGTTTCGCTCAGCGCATGGCCGAACAGCGTGGTCAGTGCCTCGTTCCAGATCACGTGACCATCGGAGATGCGCCAGTCCCAGATCGCATCGTTGGTGGCCTGCGCGGCCAGCCGATAGCGCTCCTCCACTTCAGCATGACGGGCTTCGGCCGCCTTGCGGTCGGTGATGTCCAGCGAGGTGCCGACCAAGCCCACCACGGTTCCGTCGGCATCACGCAACGGCGATTTGGTGGACAGCCAGCAGGCGCGCCGGCCATCGGCAAAGCTCACGTCTTCTTCGAGCTGCTCGGTCTGCCCGCTGGCCATGACCCGCTCGTCGGTGGCCATCACCGTGGCGGCCTGGGCCGGGTCGCTGAGCAGTTCGGCATCGGTGCGCCCCACATACACCTCGGGTGGCAGACCGATCAGATCGGTGGTGCCACGGTTGCCGATCAGGATCCGGCCCTGGCGGTCCTTGGCGTACACCACACCCGGCGCGGCCTCCACGAACGAACGCAGCAGGGTCTGCGCCTGGTCACGCTCGGCCTCCACCCGCCTGCGGTCATCGATGTCGATCAGCACGCCGGGAAACCCGACCGCGTTTCCGCTGGCATCCAGATCGACCCGGCCGATGGCCTCGATCCAGCGATAGGCACCGTCCGCGCCGCGGGTGCGGTACTGGTGGGCATAGCGACCGCCACGACGCACGGCGTCGGCGATCGCCTCCGCCAGACCCGGGCGGTCCTCGGGGTGAACGGCGGACACCACCTGCTCCAGGCGCAGTTCACTGCGCGCGAGTGCGGGGTCCAGGCCATGCACCTCGGCGAGGGCATCGTCGATGGTCAGACTGTCGCGGGCGACATCCCAGAACCAGGTGCCGATGATTGCGCCGGCGGCCAGCGCCAGTTTGACGCGCTCGGTATCCCGTTCGCCGTGGGAACCCGTGGTAGGTGAAGAGCTCAAGCGGTACCTGCGATCAGCGGGGGGCGGCCGCCCTAGCGTATCGCTGCGGGGTGTCGCTGTGGAACCCTCCCAGCGCTGCGCGGCAGCGCCTCAGGGAATCAACCGCGCCGCCCGCAGCCGCGTGAACAGCGCGAAGAACGCATCGTCACTGGGCTGGTAATCCAGGAACCCCATCCGGCGGCTCTTGGACATGTCCGTCACCACTTCCAGCGGGCGCCCGAGATCGGCATCGGTGTGCCAGGGCGAGATCAGCTGGTGAATGTCAGACTCGGCCAGGCCGTGGGTGGCGGCCAGCGACGACCACAGCGCGGCATCATCGGCCATCTGCTCGGCGAGCGGACGGACCTGACCACTGAACGGCACGGCCTCGATATCGAACCACGCGGCGATCCGGCCCCACATCCAGCGCCAGCGGAACACATCGCCATTGACCACGTTGAAGGCCTGGTTGGCGGCGGCCGGGGTCTGCGTCGCCCACAACAGGTGCCGTGCCAGCTGTCCGGCATCGGTCATGTCGGTCAGCCCGTCCCACTGCGCGAGGGAGCCGGGGAACTGGAACGGGCGCCCGGTGTGGCGGCACAGGGTGGCATGCACGGCCAGCGTGGTGCCCATGTTCATGGCATTGCCCACCGCTGCGCCGATCACGGTATGCGGGCGATGCACGCTCCAGTGGAAGCCATCGCGGGCGGCGGCGGCAAACACCTCGTCTTCCTGTGCGTAGTAGAAGTTGTCCACGGGCAGGCGCGGTTGTTCTTCACGGAAGGGCGTCTGCGGCAGGTTGCCCTGCGCGTACGCCTCGAACGGTCCCAGGTAATGCTTCAGGCCCGTGACCAGTGCCACATGCTGCACGCTGCCGGCTGGCTGCAGTGCATCCAGCAGATGGCGCACCATCGCGCTGTTGACCCGGATGTTTTCGGCCTCGTTGGCCTGCCGGGACCAGGTGGTGATGAACACGTGCGCGGGGGCCAGTCCGGACAGCGCGGCGCGCGTGGCCTGCGCATCGCGCAGGTCGGCGCAGACGCCGTGGGCGCCGGCGGGCAGCGAATCGGGCCGACGGGCCAGGCCGTGGACGTCCCAGCCCTCCTGCAGCAGTCGTTGTATCAGTGCACTGCCCACGATGCCCGTTGCACCGACCACCAACGCTTTCTGCTTCACGATGTCGCCTCTTTCATTGCTTTACAGGCGCACACCTTAGGATATCGAGGTACGCCTCGAAAGAAGGCACCAAACGGTAACCACACATGAAAACGGGTACTCCCGAAGCGCATTGGCGAGAGGATTGCGCCCCCCGGCGGGTGCTGGAGCTGTTCAGCACCAAGTGGACCTCGATGGTGCTGCACACCCTGGCCGTGCGCCATGACGGCATTGCCCGCAGCAACGCGCTGCACCGCAGCCTGCCGGCCGTCTCCAAGAAGATGCTGATCCAGACGCTGCGTGACATGGAGCATGCGGGGATCGTGCTGCGCACCGAGTACCCCACCGTGCCGCCCTCGGTGGAGTACACATTGACCCCACTGGGGCGGCAACTGGTCGAACCGATCGAACTGATCTACGACTGGGCGCGCCGCAATGCCGGCGCCCTGGATGCGCTGCAGCCGCGCGCGACGTCACGGCGCCGCTGAGCGGGACGTGCCAGCCGGATCGGGCAGCGTACGGCTCCCCTCCAGCGCATCGATGCGGTGACCCTCAGGTTCTGGCTCCTGCACGTGCTGGGTTGGTCGCTGTTCGCGCTGATCGCCTTCCTTGCGCGACCGAGTGAAGCGTCGGTGCCGGACGCGCCCTTGAAGAACGCGTCGGCCTCGCGGCCACAGGGAGCGATATATGACCTGCGGTCAGGGACCGGATCCAATGGCGGCCTGACCGGATGAGCGGTCAGTGCGGTGTGGTGACCCGCAGCCCACGCAGCAGCAGGTCGAGCGCCGCCACGCTCTGTGCCAGCCGCGCATCGCCATCATCGCCATCGGCGATCCAGAACGCGGCCTCGGCCAGGCTGCCGTACACCAGGGAGGCCAGGGCCTGCGGATGGGCCTCGGCGACCACGCCCTGATCGATCAGGTGCGCGAGCAGGCGCTGCATGGAATCGATGCAGTGGCGCTGCGATTCCGGCGAGGCGCCGCCGAGCACCGCCCGCGCATCGCGCAGGACGATGCGCTGGATGGTCGGCTCCAGGGCCATCTCCAGATACCCCATGCAGCGAAGACGAAAGCCCGCCCACGGATCCTCGGCGGCGTCGGAGATCGCCTTGAGGCGGTCGTCCATCTCAGCGTCGATCTCATCGACGACGGCCGCGAGCAGGCCCTGCTTGTCACCGAAGTGGTGATACAGCGCGCCACGGGTGAGCCCGGCCTGCGCGGTGAGGTCGTCCATCGAGGTCTCGGCGTAGCCACGCTCGCTGAAGACCACGCGGGCCGTCGCCAGCAGCGTGGCGCGGGTCTGCTCCATGTCGGCGCGGGTGCGACGGGCCATCGATATCTCCTTGCTTGCGGGGCGGACCGCTGTTTACATCCGGAGCGTATGTATATAGGATTTTAAACATACGCTGTGTATGTAAAAGGTGGAAAGCCAGTGAAACGCGCTGTGACCCGTCCCTATCGAGAGTTGTTCGCTGCGCCCGGTACCACCGGGTTTGCGCTGGCGGGGCTGCTGGCGCGGCTGCCGTTGCCGATGACCGGCATCGGCCTCATCACGCTGCTGGCCCAGGTGCGCGGCAGCTATGCATTGGCCGGCGCGGTAGCCGCGACGTTCGTGCTGACCTATGCGTTGCTGTCGCCGCAGGTATCCCGTCTGGTGGACCGGCATGGACAGCGCCGTGTCGTGCCGATGGCCACCGGCGTCAGCGTGATCGGCCTGCTGATGCTGCTGGCGGCCTCGTGGTGGGAAGCGCCGGCGGCCGTGCTGTTCCTCGGGGCACTGCTGGCCGGGGCGATGCCCAGCATGTCGGCCATGGTGCGCGCGCGCTGGACCGCGATCTATCGCGGACAGTCGCGCCTGCAGACCGCGTACGCGCTGGAAACCGTGTTCGATGAGGTCACCTTCATCGTCGGGCCGCCGTTATCGATCGGCCTGGCGGTCTCGCTGTTTCCGCAGGCGGGTGTCCTCGCCGCTACCGTGCTGCTGCCGATCGGCGCGCTTGCGTTGATCGCGCAGCGCCGAACCGAGCCCCCGATCGAGGCCGTACTACCCCATGCCGCACCTGCTGCGTCCGTCATCCATCTGCCGGGCGTGCGGTGGCTGGCCGTGTTGATGGTCGCGATGGGCGTGATCGTGGGCACCGTCGATATCGTCAGCGTCGCCTTCGCCGCGCACGTGGGGCAGCCCGCCGCCGCCAGCGTCGTGCTGTGTGCGTATGCCGCCGGCTCCTGCCTGTCCGGGGTACTGTTCGGTGCGCTCAAGCTGCAGACGCCACTGCGCCGCCTGTTGCTGCTGGGCGGGATCGCGACCGCATTGACCACCTTGCCGCTGCTGCTGGTGGGAAGCATCGCCGCACTCGCCGTGACGGTCTTCGCGGCGGGTGCGTTCTTCGCCCCGACGATGATCGTGGCGATGTCGTTGATCGAGCAACAGGTCCCGCCGCGCCAGCTCACCGAGGGCATGACCTGGCTGCTGGCGGCGCTGAACGTGGGCGTGGCGCTGGGCGCGGCGATCGCCGGCTACGGGGTGGATGCACACGGGCCACGCGCCGGGTACCTGGTTGCCTTGTGTGCGGGAGGAGCGGTGCTGCTGGCGGCGGCGTTCGCGCACGGCGTGTTGCGTCCGCGTGAGCCACGCCACCTGGGGATCTGCTGATGCAGGCGCAATCCACACCGCGCCACCCGTGGTGGGCGGTCACCGCGGTCAGTCTGGCCACCTTCTCGGTCGTCACCACGGAGATGCTGCCGGTCGGCCTGCTGACCCCGATCGCCGAAGCGTTGGACACCACCACCGGCACTGCGGGCCTGATGATCTCGTTGCCCGCACTGCTGGCAGCGCTGTTCGCACCGCTGGTGGTGATCAGCGCCGGCAGCGTGGATCGACGCTCGCTGCTGTGCGGGCTGCTGGGTCTGCTGGTGATCGCCAACCTGGGTACGGCTTTCGCCCCCACGCTGGGCTGGATGCTGGCGGCCCGCGTGCTGGTCGGGCTGTGCATGGGCGGCATCTGGGCCATTGCCGGCGGGCTGGCGGTGCGGCTGGTGGCAACGCGATCGGTCGGCCTGGCCACATCGCTCATCTTTGGCGGCGTGGCGGCTGCTTCCGTGCTGGGCGTTCCGCTTGGCGCGCTGATCGGGGAGCTGCTGGGATGGCGTTGGGCGTTCGGCAGCATGGCGCTGCTGGGGGCCGCCGTCCTTGCCCTGCACCTGGCCGTGATGCCCGGGCTGCCGCCGTCCGGCACGACCAGCGTGCGCCAGTTCGGTCAGCAACTGGGCAACCGCGGGCTGCAGCTTGGGTTGATGCTGACCTTCCTGCTGGTCGCCGGGCACTTCATCGCCTTTACGTTCGTTCGGCCGCTGCTGATGTCGGTCTCGGGATTCGACGCGCGCTGGGTGGGGCTGTTGTTGTTCGGCTACGGCGCCGCGGGCATGGCCGGCAACTTCCTTGCCGGCATCGCGGCAGCACGACGTACCAGGCTGACGGTGTCGCTGATCGCGGCGGGTCTGGTGCTGGCGCCCTCGCTGTTCCTGACCCTCGGGGAGTCGCGCCTGGGCGGTGCCGTCGCGCTGCTGGCGTGGGGGCTGGCCTACGGCGGGGTATCGGTGGGCTTGATGACGTGGATGATGAAGGCCGTGCCCAGGGCGATGGAAATCGCCTCCGCACTCTATGTCGGTGCCTTCAATGTCGGGATCGCATCCGGGGCGTGGGTGGGCGGCCAAGCACTGGATCGGCTCGGTCTGACCGCCAATCTCTGGCTCACCGGTGGCTTCGCGGTCGCGGCAGGGGTGGTGTGCCTTGCTGGCCGCCGGATGGAATGGACGGAGCGGGACACCGGCATGCCTTCGCGCGCACCGTGACAGGGTGGCCCGAATCCTCCCCGGCGCTATCTGGTTTCCGTCGTCTGCAGCGCCGCCTTTTCAGCCTCGGTCAACGCGCGATGGCCGTAGCTCAGCACCCGGGTCATCTGCCATTGCCCGTCCTTGTGCTGCCAGACCATCACGAACTTCGCACTGCCTTCGCAGTGACCGGTCGCCACCTCGCAGAAGCGGTGCTCGCCTTCCTCGATCGCGCCGAAGTTCTTGATCGGGTAGACCTTGAGCGTCCCTGGAACCCGTTCGCGGCGGACCTTGTGGCAAATGTACTTGCGCGTGTTGGAGACCACCGTGTCGCGATCGAAGCTGGCCCCGCCGCTGTCGTGATAGAACTCGACGGTCGGCGAAAAGTAGCGGGCAAAGGTCTCCAGGTCGCAGCGGTTGTACGCGTCGAAGACCTGGTCATCCAACGCGGTGATGGTGCGCGTGAGGGTGGCTGCCTCCACGGCCTCCTCGCCAGCGGACGCTGACAGGGGCGCGAGCATGCCGGCAGCCACGAGCAGGGCGGCGAAAGCGGTGGGGCAGTGTGTCATCGGGGGTGCCTGCTTCAATCGGACCAGAGCGGGCGCCAGGTTTCGCATGGGCCGGGGCGTCCTTCAAGTGTCATTCGGAACGATGACCTGTGGGCACGGCAGAACGCACATGGCCCCGGCGTGTTACAGCGTGCTGGAATCCACCCGCTGGCGGCCAGCCTGGGTCAAATCGATGTCGCCGTCTTCCGCCTGGGCCGCGTAGCCGGCCTTGACCGCCCAGTTGGCGGCTTCATCGCTGACCGGACGCGTGGCGTTGATGTCGCGCAGGATCTGCCGCTGTTCGTCGGTCAGGTGCGTTGCCGCGCTCGTCCCGGTGCCGCCGCTCATGGCGCGCGGGCCTCGACGCTGACCACGCCCTGGGCCAGCCGCGCCCGCTTGGCGCGCCGATGGTTCACCCACCACACCAGCCCCGGCAGGCCGTACAGCAGTGCACCGGCGAGCAGAAAGATCTTGAAGGCGGCATTCATGGCGGTCTCTCTCCGTG
>DMZT01000450.1 GCA_003484865.1 Stenotrophomonas sp. | reverse complement strand
TGCCGCGCGCTTGACGATGGACCGTGAAGGCATCCGCCGGCTCGCCGCCGAGACGCTGGGCCTGCCGACCTCGCCGTACCGTTTCGTGGATACCGACGCCGAGTACCGCGCGGCGGTGGCCGCGATTGGCCTGCCGTGCGTGGTCAAGCCGGTAATGTCCTCCTCGGGCAAGGGCCAGAGCACGCTGCGCCAGGACGCCGACATCGCGCCGGCCTGGGAGTATGCGCAGACCGGTGGCCGCGCCGGTGCCGGGCGCTGCATCGTGGAGGGCTTCATCGATTTCGAGTACGAAATCACGTTGCTGACCGTGCGTCACGCAGGCGGGACCTCGTTCTGTGCGCCGATCGGGCACTGGCAGAAAGACGGCGACTACCGAGAAAGCTGGCAGCCGCAGCCGATGTCGCCGCGCGCACTGGCACGGGCGGAGGAGATTTCGCAGGCGATCACCGATGAGCTGGGTGGCTGGGGGCTGTTCGGGGTCGAGCTGTTCGTGAAGGGCGACGAGGTGTGGTTCAGCGAGGTATCACCGCGGCCGCATGACACGGGTCTGGTGACGTTGGCCTCGCAGGAGTTGAGTGAGTTCGCGCTGCATGCGCGCGCGATCCTGGGGCTGCCGATCCCGGTGATCCGCCAGAGTGGTCCGTCGGCGTCGTGCGCGATGCTGGCCCACGGCGAAGGCGTGCCGTTCTTCAGCAATGTGGCCGAAGCGCTGGTGCAGCCGGATTCGGCGCTGCGCCTGTTCGGCAAGCCGAGTGTGCACGGGCATCGCCGGGTAGGGGTGACGCTGGCGCGGGGGGCGGATGTCGATGAGGCGCGGAAGATTGCGCGTGAGGCGGCTGAGGCGATCGGGATCGAGCTGCGGTCGTGAGGCAGGGCGCCTTGGGTGCTGCCGGTGTGAGGCGATCGGGCAGCCCGATGCAGGACCCGCCGTAAACCCATCCATGGGGGCTCGTAGTGCGGCATCCATGCCGCACACGGTCCTTCATCGGGCTGCCCGATCACCTCTTCGCGGAGGGTCGGTTGGGCGGATCCAACGGCGCGGCAGAAAATGGCAGGACAAAAAAAACGGCGAGCCTTGGCTCGCCGTTTTTCGTTGAAAGCGAAGCAGAACTTACTTCACGTCCACCCACACCAGATGGTGGTCGCTGCCATCGGCGATCTTCGCGTCCGGGCTTTCGTTGGCCGGCCAGAAAACGCCACTGCCGATGTAGTTGAAGCCGACCGAGGGCAGGACGTAGTCCAGCCGCATCGTGCCCGACTTCGGGCCGAAGTCGCCGGTGGCGTGGAAGGGCGCGCCTTTGCGGGTGATGCCTTTTTCGGCATACGCCAGACTGGTCTGCTCTGCGCCGACGCTGCGCGGGGTGGGGTAGCGCAGGACGCGGGGGTTTTCGATCAGTTCGACGATCGCGTCGTGGCGGCCGTCGCCGTCGACCGGGTCGTTGTTGAGGTCGCCGAGGATGACGAAGCGCGCGTCCTGCGGGAGGCCGCCGCACTGGCCGCGGTCATCGCACAGCCAGGAGGTGTCGCGGTCCTTGAGGTAGTCCTGCCACAGGCGCAGTTCGTCGTGGTTGCGGGCGGCGTTGCGCTTCTCCGGGCCGTCGAAGACCGGCGGGGTCGGGTGCGAGACCAGGGCGTGCACGGTGCCGTTCGGGGTGGTCACCGGCACGTCCCAATGCGATTTGGAGGACAGGCGCAGCTGCGACCAGACGTGGTCGTTGTAGAAGGATTTCCCGGTGCGCGGGTCGATCGGGCGCAGGGCGCCGGGCATCGCGCTCCACTTCAGCAGCTGGAAGCTACGGACCTTGGCTTCATCGATCGGGTAGCGCGACAGCACCAGCATGCCGTACTGGCCCGGGTGCAGGCCGTAGCCCCAGGCATCGTTGCCACGGGCGCGGCCTTCGCCGCCGATCTCGCCGTTGTTGTCCAGGTCCAGGCCGCTCTGCACGCCGGTGTTGACCGGGGCGAGGTAGCGGTAGGCGTAGTGCAGCGGCGCACCGCCGCCCGGTTGTGCGGCTTCCAGGTAGCGCTGCTGGAAGAGATCAGCGGCGCGGTGGGCGTCGTCGTAATCGAACTCGTTGAGCAGCACCAGATCCGGGCGGACCTGCTGCAGGACGGCGGCGATCTTGCGCGCGTGTTCGCTGTCGCCTTCAAGCTCGGCGATCAGGCCGCCGGTCTCGTCGCTGTACAGGGAGGTGTTGTAGGTGGCGATCCGCAGCGGTGCGGAAGCGGTCTCCGGCATGGCGGCGGTCTTGGCGGGGGTCTGGGCACAGGCGCCGCACAGCAGGGCCAGGGCAAGGATCAGGGGATGGGCTTTCATCCGCCTATTTTGCACCCGGCACGGTGTCAGTGTTGCGTCAGCGGCCGTCCAGTTCGTCATCGAAGGCTTGCCAGCGGCGGCCGTCATAGGCCTCCAGCGGGCGGAACCGGCGCTTGTAGTCCATCTTGCGGTGGTCGCGGATCCAGTAGCCCAGGTACAGGTGCGGCAGCTGCTCGCGCTGGGCCCAGGCGATCTGCTGCAGGATCGCGAAGGTGCCCAGGCCGCGATGGGCCTGGGCCGGTTCGAAGAAGGTATAGACCGCCGAGAGCCCCTGCGGGGTGACGTCGGTTACGGCGACGCCGAGCAGCGGGCCGCGATGGCCGTCCTCGGCCGGGCCGCGGATTTCGACAAAACGCCCCTGCGACCAGCGCCCGATCAGAAACTGGTCGAACTCGTGCGGGCCGTGTTCGTCCATGCCGCCCTGCGCGTGGCGATGGGTCAGGTAGCGGTGGTACAGCGCGAACTGCTCGTCGGTCTGTTCGGCGGCAACGATCCGCACTTCCAGATCGGCGTTGCGGGCCAGGCAGCGGCGCTGGCTGCGGTCCGGTGCGAAGCGGGCCACGGGGATGCGCACGGCCACGCAGGCGTGGCAGTCCGCGCAGTGCGGGCGGTAGACCAGATCGCCGGAGCGGCGGAAGCCCCAGCCCAGTGCCATCGGGTACAGCGTGCCCAGGCGCGGATCGTTGGGATCGAGCACCAGATCGCGCGCGGCCCGTTCCGGCCAGTAGCCACAGGGGTGGTCACCGGTCTGGAACAGTCGGAGCTCGTCGTCGCGGTCGCCGTGTATTGCCATGCCCACAGCATAGCCCCGTGCCGTCGCAGCCGGCGCGACTGTCTGCCAAATGAACACGGCCTGCCGGGCTGTCAACGGTGCTGGCGCCCACGCGTTGTTACCGGTGTGGGTGCCACGCACCGCACGCAGTTTCCCTCACCAACCGGAGTTACCCATGCGCAACCGCAAATCCCTCCTGCTGCTGGCCCTGCTGCTGTCCACCGGTGCTGCCGGCCTGGCGGTCGCTGCCGATACCCCCGCCGCCGCCGACAAACCCGCCCGCGCCAAGCTGGATACCAATGGCGATGGCTTCATCGACCGCACGGAGGCGGCCAGGTCGCCGCGTCTGGCCGCGCAGTTCGACACGCTCGATGCCAACAAGGACGGCAAGCTGTCCCGTGAGGAACTGCCGCGCTGGCACGGCAAGCGCCACGGGCGTGGCCCGGGTGGGCATGGCGACTGGATGGCCAAGCTGGACACCAACAAGGACGGCCGCATCAGCCGCGAAGAGGCCAAGGCCGACCCGCGCCTGGCCGCGGGCTTCGATGCGATGGACGTCAACAAGGATGGTTACCTGGACAAGGCCGACCGCGAGCTGCGCATGAAGCAGCATCGTGATGCCTGGTTCGCTGCGGCCGACACCAACAAGGACGGCCAGCTGAGCAAGGCTGAGTTCGATGCGGCCAAGGGCTCGTTCGGTGGCCCGCGTGGCGATCATCGCGATGGCAAGCCGCCGATGCCGCCGAAGGCGCCGGCCGCGAAGTAAGCGATACGCTGAAGCTGCACAACGAAAGCGCCGGTCATCGACCGGCGCTTTTTCTACATCAGATGCGGCCGTTCCTGTACATCGCCCAGGCGATGGTGCCGATCACGAACAGGTTCATTACCCACAGCGCCTTGCGGCCATACAGCGACTCGTACTTCCAGTTCGGGCCGGTGCGACCATGGCGCGCTGCATCGCGAGCGATCATCGGGGCCATGATCCGCTGCAGCGGAACCAGGCATTGATAGTTGATCACGGCCAGGCCGATGGCCAACGCCACCACCGGCCAGTACCACGCCAGCGGCAGGAAGCCCAGGGCGAACACGGCCACGCAGGTCACCATGGCGGTGAAAGTGCTGTAGTGCACGAAGCCGCGGATGGCCGTGCGCTCGTCGTGGCTCTCGGCATACGAGAGCAGATAGCGGCCGCCCAGGTAGCTGCCCAGCACGCCGCCGACCATGCTGCCGAGGATCGCACCCCACGCGAAATCCGGCGGCAACACGTGGGTCTGGCTGGCCGCTGCCGTCAACGACCCCAGGGCGGCACCGCCGGAAACGCTGGCACCGCCCAGGCCGAGCTTGCTGGTGCCAAGCCCGGTGCCGAGCAGGATCGCGGCACTGGCGGTACCGGGGGCGGCGACCAGCACCATGGACACGACGGTGGTCGCGAACGCAGCGCTCGGCGCGCTGCTGCGCGCGAAGTCGCTGAAGCGACGCA
>DMZT01000451.1 GCA_003484865.1 Stenotrophomonas sp. | reverse complement strand
CACCTTCATCCGTGGCTATGTGCAGCCAGAGACCATTCCGGGCGCCACGATCCTGTATGTCGAAGACAGCCGCGTCGTCGCCGAGGCGACCAAGCGCATGCTCGAACGGCAGGGCCTGAACGTGCTGCACGTGCTCACTGCCGAAGATGCCTTCGCGCTGCTCACCGCCGAGTCGCTCGGCCGCAGCAGCCACCGCATCGATCTGGTGCTCACCGATGTCACGCTCAAGGGCGAGCTCAGTGGCCGTGATGTGGTGCAGCGCGTGCGCGTGGACTTCGGCTACGGCAAGCGCCGCCTGCCGGTGCTGGTCATGACCGGCGACGGCAACCCGCACAACCAGTCCGGCCTGCTCCAGGCCGGTGCCAACGATCTGGTGCAGAAGCCGATCGAAGAGCGCCTGCTCATCACCAAGGTGCTGTTCCAGCTGCGCCTGTCCCGCCTCAACGAAAAGCCTGTAGTGCGATGAATGACGATGTAGTGCCCAGCATCCAGCTCGAACCGAGCTGGAAGACGCGTATCGGTGATTACCTGCTGCGGCCGGACATGCGCGAACTCTCCGCGTTCCTGCGCCAGCGCAAGGCGGCCGGGGCGCAGGTGTTCCCGCCTGGCCCGCAGATCTTCGCCGCGTTCGACGCCACGCCCTTCGATCAGGTCAAGGTGGTCATCCTCGGCCAGGATCCGTATCACGGGTACGGCCAGGCGCACGGCCTGAGCTTCTCGGTGATGCCGGGCGTGCCGGTACCGCCGTCGCTGCTCAACATCTACAAAGAGATCGAGGCCGATCTGGGCATCCCGCGCCCGGACCACGGCTGCCTGCTGCCGTGGGCGCACCGCGGGGTGCTGCTGCTCAATGCGGTGCTGACGGTGGAGGCGGGCAACGCCGGCTCTCACCAGCGGCGTGGCTGGGAGGGCTTCACCGACCATGTGGTGGATACGCTCAACCGCGAGCGCGAGGGCCTGGTGTTCCTGTTGTGGGGCAGCTACGCCCAGCAGAAGGGCAAGGTCATCGATACCGGCCGGCACCGCGTGCTCAAGGCACCGCACCCTTCGCCGCTGTCGGCGCATCGCGGCTTCCTGGGCTGCCGCCATTTTTCGATGGCCAATGAGTACCTGCAGCGCCGCGGCAACGCGCGCATCGACTGGTCGCTGCCGCCGCGTGCCGCGCTGGAGCCGGCGGCGTAATCACTGGCGGTCGTCATCTGGACGGCCAGCATCGCGATGATGGAGTGCGCCACCTGCCGCTTGCGGGTTGAACATGGCGGGCTATTACCAGGCGTCGGTGGGTTTGGGCCTGCCACGCGTAGCGGTGGCGCAGGGGGTAGAGCCAGGCCATGCCTGGCTGAACTGCCGACAACCTTTCCGGGCTGAATGGGCGCATCCGGCAGCCTGTTCAGCCAGAAAACACGCGCCAGCGCCCAATTCATCCGTCTATCTTGTTGATTTCATGGAGTTTGATGGTTTGTTTCCAGCCTCTCGCCACTGTCATCATTTCGCGGTACGTTAGGGGTGTCTTCGGTGCCAGCGTCCCATGAACAGAACGCTGGAACTTCTTTCCCCTTTAGCAGTCCAATTCCGGGACTGCTAAGATGAGTGCTATGAGCCAGAACACCTCTACTGCCCTTGTGGCAAACAATCTCCCGATTCCCAGTGCGCTCGGTTCGCTGGACGCCTACATCGGTGCCGTGCACCAGATCCCGGTGCTGTCGGTCGATGACGAGCAGGATCTGGCCCGCCGCTTCCGCGACGAGCTGGATCTGGACGCCGCGCGCGAGCTGGTCCATTCCCACCTGCGCTTCGTGGTGCACGTCGCCCGTGGCTACAACGGCTATGGCCTGGCGCTGGGCGACCTGATCCAGGAAGGCAACATCGGCCTGATGAAGGCGGTGAAGCGCTTCGACCCGGACATGGGCGTTCGCCTGGTGTCGTTCGCGGTGCATTGGATCCGTGCGGAAATGCACGAGTTCATCCTCAAGAACTGGCGCATCGTCAAGGTCGCCACGACCAAGGCGCAGCGCAAGCTGTTCTTCAACCTGCGCAAGTCCAAGACCCGCCTGGGCTGGATGAACGCGGCCGAAGTCAGCGCGGTGGCCAAGGACCTGAACGTGTCCGAGCGTGAAGTGCTCGAGATGGAGTCGCGCCTGTCGGGTCGCGATATCGGTTTCGATCTCTCCAGCGATGACGATGACGATCATGCGCCGCCGTCGCCGGCTGCCTACCTGCGCGCCAACGAAGAAGATCCTTCGATGGCGTATGAGCGGATGGACAGCGAAGACAATCAGCTGCAGCTGCTGCGCGAAGGCATGGCCGAACTGGATGCGCGTTCGCGCGACATCATCCGCCGTCGCTGGTTGGACGCGGACAGCAAGGTGACGCTGCAGGAGCTGGCCGATGAGTACGGCGTGTCGGCCGAACGCATCCGCCAGGTCGAGGCGAACGCGCTGAAGAAGATGAAGGCGCTGTTTACTGCGTGATGCAGTGACTGGCGTGGTTACGCAAAAAGGCCCGGCTGATGCCGGGCCTTTTTGCTTTCTGGCGTTCAGGGCAGTGTTTCGATCGGTCGTGGCCCCGACCGTGCCAGGTCAGCCCTGCTCGCGCGCAATCGCCCGCCAGCCGATATCGCCGCGGTGGAACTCATGGGCCCAGTGGATGGCACCGACGCCGGCGTAGGCGTTGCGCTGTGCCTCGCCCACCGTGCCGCCCAGTGCAGCCACGCACAGCACACGGCCGCCGGCGCTGAGCACCTGGCCCTGCGCGTCCAGCGTGGTGCCGGCATGGAATACCTTGGCCGTCGCCGCCACAGCGTCCAGGCCGTGGATCACGTCACCGGTGATCGGGGTCTCCGGATAGGGCGAGGCCGCCATCACCACACCCAGCGACGGGCGCGGATCCCACTGCGCCTCCACGGTGTCCAGGCGCTCGTCGATCGCCGCTTCGACCAGATCCACCAGGTCCGACTGCAGGCGCAGCATCACCGGCTGGGTTTCCGGGTCGCCAAAGCGCACGTTGAACTCGATCACCTTCGGCGCGCCGCTGGCATCGATCATCAGGCCGGCATAGAGGAAGCCGGTGAACGGAATGCCGTCGGCGATCATGCCCTGCACGGTCGGGTTGACCACCTCGCGCATCACGCGCGCATGCACTTCATCGGTCACCACCGGGGCCGGCGAGTACGCGCCCATGCCGCCGGTGTTCGGGCCGGTGTCACCGTCGCCCACGCGCTTGTGGTCCTGCGAGGTCGCCATCGGCAGCGCCGTCTTACCGTCCACCATCGAGATGAAGCTGGCTTCTTCGCCGTCCAGGAATTCTTCGATCACCACGCGTGCGCCAGCATCGCCGAAGGCATTGCCGGAGAGCATGTCGCGCACCGCGTCCTCGGCCTCGGCCAGGGTCATCGCCACGATCACGCCCTTGCCGGCGGCCAGACCATCGGCCTTGACCACGATCGGTGCGCCTTTCTCACGCAGGTAGGCCAGCGCCGGTTCGATGTCGGTATGCACGGCATAGAACGCGGTCGGGATCCCGTGGCGGGCCAGGAAATCCTTCGCGTACGCCTTGCTGCCTTCCAACTGCGCGGCGGCGGCGGTGGGCCCGAAGATGCGGTGCCCGGCGGCGCGGAAGCGATCGACCACACCAGCCACCAGCGGCACTTCCGGGCCGACCACGGTCAGGCCGATGCCTTCGGTGCCGACCAGCGCCAACAGACCGTCCAGATCGGTGACCTTGACGTCCACGTTGCGGCACTTGGGCTCGGTGGCGGTGCCTGCATTGCCGGGGGCGACGATGACCTCACGGACCTTCGCGGACTGGGCCAGCTTCCAGGCCAGGGCGTGTTCGCGGCCGCCAGCGCCGATGACCAGGATCTTCAATGCAGTTCTCGCGTAAGAGGGCAGGAACGTGATTTTACGCGGTGCGGGCGGCGGGTGCATTCGGGCGGTCGGTGGCCGTGGCAACCCACGGCCTCAGCTGTCGGCGCAGCCGTCGCGCTGGAGGTCGTCCGGCACCGGATACGCGCGCTGCCGGGCATCGAAGATGAGGTGGTAGAACGCGGTCGCCGGGCCCGTGCAGTCGTGGCCGCTGGCACGCACCGTCAGCGGCCAGTAGCCATCCACGGCGTTGCTGTCGCCCACCGTCGTGCTGAAGTCGACCGAGAACACGCCCTCGCCGCAGTCGGCCGGATGGCCGTCACAGCGGTGCAGGGCAAGATTGTCGAGGTGATCGCGGTACCGGGCGACATCGCGCAGACGATGATTGTGTTCGGCGATGTAACTGCGCCAGACGCGCCGATGGCCGCGCCGGTGTTCTTCGTGGGTGATCTGGAAGGCATGGCGCTGCGGGCCAAGCTGCGCGATCTGGACCGTACCGGGTGCGCCGTGGCGCCCGTATGGGCCCTGCAGGCGCTGGGCCATCACCAGCAGCGGATCCTTGGCAGGCAGTGGGGCGAACATGCCGCCGCGGTTGGCCTCTTCGTCGTCCGTGCCCACGCGCAGCACATACAGATCGACCCGGCCCGGCTCGACCGTGGCTGCGTCGTCCAGGGTCTGGCACACCGCCAGCAGGGTCTGCTCATGACCGTCGGCCGTGACCGTGTCACGCGCGCACACGCTGCGGGTGACCGGGCGTAGTGCCTCGACCTCGGTGTCCTCCCACGCATCCTTCCACGGCGCATCCAGGACGGCCTTGTCGCCATAGCGCGTGCGAAGGAAGGCCAGCAGGCGCTGGGTGTGATCGCCCCGGACCCGGACGGTGTCTTCCGGCTGCGCCGTGGTGTCGAGCACGCGGTGTGGTTTGGCCGGTTCGGAAGACGCCCCCGGTTCACTGGCAGGCGTGCAGCCCAGCACCCCCGCAGCAGTGGCCATGACCACCGCTGCGAGGCGATTGCGGAGCGAGGACGACATCCGTGTCGATCCCCCCATCAGTGGCGGAAGTGACGCACGCCGGTGAAGACCATCGCCAGGCCATGTTCGTCGGCCGCGGCGATCACTTCGTTGTCGCGCATCGAGCCACCCGGCTGGATCACCGCCTTGATGCCGGCCGCAGCGGCGGCATCGATGCCATCGCGGAACGGGAAGAACGCATCGGAGGCCATCACCGAGCCTTCCACCACCAGGTTCGCATCGGCGGCCTTGATGCCCGCGATGCGCGCCGAGTAGACGCGGCTCATCTGGCCGGCGCCGACACCGATGGTGCGGTTGTCCTTGGCGTACACGATGGCGTTGGATTTGACGAACTTGGCGACCTTCCAGGCGAACAGCAGATCGGCGAACTGCTTGTCGGTCGGCGCCAGCTTGCTCACCACGGTCAGTTCGTCGCGGCTCATGCCGCGGTTGTCGGCGCTCTGCATCAGCAGGCCCGAGCCGATCCGCTTGGTGTCGTAGTTGTTGCGGCCCTGTCCGTGCGGAATGCGCAGCACGCGCACGTTGGCCTTCTTGGTCGCGTACTCCAGTGCCGCCGGCGCGTAGTCCGGGGCGATCAGCACTTCAACGAACTGACGGTCCAGGATCACCTGCGTGGTGGCCAGGTCCAGCGGCTGGTTGAAGGCGATGATGCCGCCGAAGGCGCTGGTCGGGTCGGTCGCGTAGGCCAGCTCGTAGGCATCGCCGTTGCCGGCACCCACGGCCACGCCGCACGGGTTGGCGTGCTTGACGATCACGCAGGCCGGTACGTCGAACTGACGCACGCATTCCCACGCCGCATCAGCATCGGCCAGGTTGTTGTAGCTCAGTTCCTTGCCCTGCAGCTGCTGGAACGTGGCCAGCGTGCCCGGCACCGGGTACAGGTCGCGATAGAACGCGCCGCTCTGGTGCGGGTTCTCGCCGTAGCGCAGATCCATCACCTTCACGAAGTTCGAATTCATCTGCGCCGGGAACTCCGCACGCACCGGCACGGCGGTGTCGGTGGTGGTCACCGCAGAAAGGTAGTTGCTGATCGCCGCGTCGTACTGGGCCACGCGGTTGAACGCGGCCACCGAGAAGGCGAAGCGCTTGGCGGCCGAGAGCTTGCCGTCGTTGGCGTCCAGTTCGGCCAGCAGCTCGGCGTACTGCGACGGGTCGGTCGCCACGGCCACGCGGGCGAAGTTCTTGGCCGCCGAACGCAGCATCGCCGGGCCACCGATGTCGATGTTCTCCACGGCGTCTTCAAGCGCGCAGTCCGCCTTGGCGGTGACCGACTCGAACGGATACAGGTTCAGCACCAGCAGGTCGATCGCGCCGATGCCGTGTTCGGCCATCACCGCGTCATCCAGCCCGGCGCGGCCGAGCAGGCCGCCGTGCACCATCGGGTGCAGGGTCTTGACCCGGCCGTCCATCATTTCCGGGAACCCGGTGACGTCGGCGACGTCCTTCACTGCCAGGCCGGCCTCGCGGATCGCCTTGGCGGTACCGCCGGTGGAAAGCACCTCCACGTTGCGCGCCGCCAGGGCGCGGGCCAGGTCGATCAGACCGGTTTTGTCGGAAACAGACAGCAGGGCCCGGCGCACGGGCAGCAGATCGGAACTCATGGGGGCAGGAGATCGAAGCGGAGCGGGGGCATATTGTAGGCCAGTGGCGCTGGCATGGCCCCAGAAACGACGAAGGCCGGCACCGAGCGCTGCTCGATCCGGCCTGCTTTCCGCCAGGCACTAAGCGCCTGCCCACCGGCATCAGGTGGTGATGCCGTATTCCTTCAGCTTCTTGCGCAGGGTGGCGCGGTGGATGCCCAGCATCGCCGCGGCGCGGCTCTGGTTGCCTTCGCAGTGGTTGAGCACCTCCACGAACAGCGGGATTTCCATCTCGCGCAATACGATCTCGTAGACATCGTCCGCATCGCAGCCATCCAGGTCCCGCAGGTAGCGCCTGACCGACTGGGCCACGTGTTCGCGCAGGGGTGGCTTTGGCGCGCCACGACTGTTGTCAGGACGAGAAAGGACAGCGTTCAAGGAGTTTCCCGGTGCAAGAGCCGGGGCGGACAACAGCCCACGGCGGAAGGGTGATGGGGTCAGTCTAGCGCGTGCGTCGGCCGCCTGCCACGCTGCGGCGGCCCCGGCGACGCCTCAGAGGAACTCAAAGGTGAATGCGACGGTAGACGCCGCAGGCTCGCGCACGCGGAAGGCGATCTGCGCGCTTTGCCCCGGTTCCAGCGTCGCGGCCGGGTCCGTGGCGCGGTCCAGATAGTCGGCCGGCGCGAACACATTGGTGCCGATCACGCGGCCATCGGCATCAGACAGCGACAGCCGCAGCGACGGCCAGGCCTGGGCCCAGCGCGCGTCGTTGCGGATGCTGGCCTGAACCTGCAGCGCGCCGGCCTGGCCCGGCACCGGGCGCACATCGCGGCTGAGCATGCTGAAGGCCGTCGGCTCGCGCCAGGCTGGCAATGAACAGCGCAGCACGCCGCACAGCCCGGCAATCCACGGGCGGGTGCCGGCATCGGCGGCAAGCCGGGCGCGGTCGGCCACGGCGATCTGGACCAGCAGCAGGGCGGCCAGCCCGGCGACCATGCCCCACTGCCAGCGCGGCGTTCGCAGGCGCGCACCGGGCAGGCGGAGGAAGCTCGGTGTGGTGATGGCGTCGGCTGGCGGCAGGGCCGCCGTCGTAGCGAGCGGCGCAGCCGCTGGCGCGGCTTCACCGGTGAACACCTGCGCGGGTTCGGGCACGCGTTCGAATTCGACTTCGGGTGCCGGCGTGAAGGGTTCCGGCGCGTGCACCGGCTGTGCATCGATCACCTGTTCGACCGCCAGCGGTGCGATGCGATCGTCCACAGGCGTGGCCGACGGCGCAGGTGCTGCGTCAGACGGCGCGGCCGGGCGGTCAGCCGGATCGGCCGGCGCCTCCGGCGACGGACGCAGGAACGTGGCGATCGGGCGGCGCGGCGGCATCGGAGGCTCGGACATGGGCACGGGACCGGGCAGGAGACGGGCTATTCAAGCACGGCGGACGCCGGTGATGCGCATCCAGTCGCCGTCCTGCGCCACCGCCAGCTGTTCGAAGGCCGGGGCATAGCGCTCCAGCAGTTCGCCTTCCTGCCCATGCAGGATGCCCGACAGCGCGATGCGGCCGCCCGGGGCGACACGCGCGGCCAGCACATCGGCCAGTGCATCCAGGGCCGAGGCGAGGATGTTGGCGACCACGACGGGATACGTCGCCTGCGGCTCGTCGTCCGGCAGGTAGACCTGCACACGGTCCTGCAGCCCATTGCGCTCGGCGTTGTCACCGGTGGCGAGCACCGCCTGCGGGTCGTTGTCCACGCCGACCGCGCGCGCGGCCCCCAGCTTCAGCGCCGCCAGGGCGAGGATGCCCGAGCCGCAGCCGAAATCGAGCACGGTGTTGCCGGCCAGCGCACCCTCGGCGGCCAGGCCGTCCAGCCAACGCAGGCACAGGGCCGTGGTCGGGTGGGTGCCCGAACCGAACGCCAGGCCCGGATCCAGGCGGACCACGGCGGCATCCTCGGCCTGCGCGGCTTCTGGAAGTTCATGGTTCCACGGCACGATCCAGGTGCGGTCACCGAAGGCCATCGGCTGGAACTGGTCGATCCAGGCGCGCTCCCAGTCTTCGTCGGCCACGGCACGGAAGCTGGCATTGGCCCAGTCCAGGCCCGGATCGAAGGCATCCAGCGCGGCCAGCAGGGCCAGCGCATTGGTATCGCCCGGGAACAGCGCGGTCAGCACCAGGTCGTTCCACAACGGCGTCTCGCCCACGCCCGGTTCCAGGATCGCGCGTTCGTTGCTGGTGTCGGCATCGGCATCGAGCAGGGTCACCGCCAGCGCGCCCACGTCGTCCAGCGCATTCTCATAGCGCGGCTGGGTGGCTTCGGTGCAGTGCAGGGTGAGTTCCAGGAAGGGCATGGGGGCAGGGACCGGCGGAAAACCGTGCATGTTAGACCAGTGCGGCCCGCGGGTCCCGGCGTACCGTGGGGAGGTCGTCTCGCCGGCCGGTAAGATCGGCCGGACGACCGGTTCAGACAGCGTTGCGGCTGCTTGCTAAACTTACATTTCTGTTGTCTATCGCTGACAGCCTCTGACGTCCCGCCCATGGCGCTCGTGCCCACCCTCAAAACCTGGTTGCTGGTCGTGCCAGCCCTGGCGTTGCTCGGGGTGGTGGGCTATCGCGCGGGCGATCGGGTGCTGCATGCCGAGCACGTGGCCTC
>DMZT01000453.1 GCA_003484865.1 Stenotrophomonas sp. | reverse complement strand
ATGAGGCCCTGAAGCGGCGCCCGGATCTGAAAGTGCTGTTCACCACCGGCTACAGTCGCAATGCGCTGGAGCACGACGGCGTACTGGACCCCAGCGTCCACCTGATCGGCAAACCGTTCACGCTGGAGGAGTTGGCCCTGCGGGTGCGCGCGGTGCTTGCCGAGGTGCGCTGACGGGAGGACTCCGGGAATCGAATCCCCGCGTCCTGGAACGTAGTGCGCGCCCTTGATCCGACTGGGATCAGGCAGCCTGCTGGCGTCACCCCACACGCTGCGCAGGTGAAGCTGACGCTGGACTACCCTGGTTGGGATGGCGAAGACTACCTTGCCCTGCTGAACATCGATGGCAAGTGGATGATCGTGAGCAAATCATGGAGCGGCCAACGCAAATCGCCGGCGTCATGAGGCTTCATTCTTCACGCTCACGTACAGCGTAGGCACGGCCTTCATGAAATCCCCCAGTCGTCCCATCTGGATCTGCAGATCATCGGGGAGGACGTCGGCCGCAGCGTCGAGCAGTGCCTGGCAGTGCTGCTCGAACGGTGCGACCACGCGACGGCGTGGCTCGAGCATGAAGGAGTAACAGGCCTGGCTCGACCACGGCGGGGGCGCCAGCGCGTAGTGCGAGCTGCCCAAGGCAAACAGCGGCGCGTGGCGCTCGCCTGGCAGCGACAGCGTGATGTCGTTGGCGTTCACCTCGGCCCGGGTGTGGGTGCGCTGGATCGCCCACGCATCGAGTGTGTTGCGGCCCGGCACCGGGCTTACGGTGCCGTCCACGGCGCCGGCCAGCAGGGACAGCGCGGCATCCACGCTCACACCGTAGTGGTCCAGCATGTGAGGCTCCAGCGCCATCCACAGCTGAATCGCGCCGGCCACCGGACCATACGCGTGCAGGATGTCTGCAGGTGCCAATGCCGGCAGCAGCGTGGACTGCACCAGCTGCGCGAGTTCCTCAACGCTGCGTGTGGCGCTGGTGACGGTCAGGAACAGATACGGCGCCATCCCCGCCCGCTCGGACGCCAGCATCGGCACGGCCACCGCCCCCTCAACCGCATTGCCACGCGCGCACGAGGGCAACACTGCGGCGCCCGCAAGCGCGGCCAACAGCCGGCGCCGCCGCGCCAGAAAATGAGTGTCATCCATGCGCAGAGAATACACGGGGGTAAAAGCGACCCGCTTGACGGGCCGCGTATTTTCTCAATACTGCGCCAATGCTCAGCCAACACTTTCTCTTCTTCTTCGCGATGCTGGGCGCCTTCAATGGCATCGTCGCGGCGTCGGTATTGTGGTGGCGCGCCAAGGGCGAGCCCACGCAGCGTTGGCTGTCGCTGCTGATCCTGATGGTGGGTGTGCGGACCGGAAAATCCGTGGCCTTCCACTTCTGGCCGGATATTCCGCTGGTCGTTCTCCAGCTCGGGCTGACCGCCTGTTTCCTGATCGGCCCCTGCCTCTACTTTCTGGTGCGCTCCAGCCAACGGGAGACTGCCGGGACGGACACGAACGGCCGGTGGCACCTCGCCGCGCTGCTGGCGCTTGCCGTGGCAGTGAATGTCCTGCTGCCGTACACCCGCAATATCGAGCTGTGGCGGTACGTCATCACGCCGGGCATCAACTATGCCTGGCTGGGCTATCTGCTGCTCACCACCGTGCAGGTGTATCGCCACCGCGCCCGGCTGCTGTCCTCGCCGTCCACCCCGCTGCTGCTCGGCGCGCTGGCCGGCATCTGGATCATCTGGATCGCGTACTACACGGCCGGTTACACGTCCTATATCGTCGGCGCGCTGTCCTTCACCTTCGTTCTGGCGGTGAGCGTTCTGGTCGGGCTCCGGCTGCGCTCGGGCCGGGCGCCGATCGAGCCCTATCAGGACCGTCGAATTCCCGCGTCCGACGCCGCCGTTCAACTCCAGGCCCTGGCCGAGCTGATGGCGCGCGAGCGGTTGCATCTGGACCCCGCCCTGACCCTGCCCCGCCTCGCCCGCCGGCTTGGCATGCCCCAGACCCGGCTGTCGCAGCTGCTCAACGACAACAACCAGACCTCGTTCAAGCAGTACCTCACCCAGCTGCGGGTGATCGAAGCCAAGGCCATCCTGCAACAGCAGCCTCCCAAGCCGCTGGATATCGTGGCGCAGGAAGCGGGCTTCCAGTCCATGTCGACCTTCTACAGCGCGTTCAAGAAGTGCGAGGGCGTCACCCCGGCGGCCTACCGCACGGCCGCCACACACTCCTAGAATCGATTCCCGCACTCCGGGAAGGCGCTGCAATACATTGATTTGAAAGCGATTGGATAGGGTGCTGGCTCCTTCCTGCGAGTCAGTGCCATGCAGACGTTACGTACCATCGCCACCTTCGTATTGCTCCTGCTCAGCGTCTGGCTGGGCGGTACCTGTACGACCGACGCTGCGCCGCGGAGCACCATCCCCGCGGCCGTGGGGCAGCCCGCCGGCGGCCAGCAGGACCGCATCCTGTTCATCCTCGCCAGCGCCACGGTGCATGGGACCTCCACGCTCCCGGCCAGCGTCAGCTTTGGCGAGGTCGTGCATGCCTGGGATGTCTTCCATGCCGCCGGCTATGCGGTGGACTTCGTATCGCCCGACGGCGGCGCCGTACCGATTCTGGATGACTACGTCAGCGACGACGTGGCGCACCGTCTGGACGATGCCCGGATCATGCGCGGGCTGCGCGGCACCGTCACCCCGGCACAGATCGATCCCACGCAGTACCGGGCGGTGTACTACGTGGGCGGCAGCAATGCCATGTACGGGGTCGCCGAGAACGTGGCGCTGCAGCGCATTGCCATGCAGGTCTACGAGGGCAACGGCGGGGTCATCTCGGCGGTCTGCCACGGGACGGCCGGCATCGTGAATCTCCAGCTTGCCGGCGGCCAGTACCTGGTCTCGGGCAAGCGCATCAGCGGCTACCCCGAAGAGCACGAACGCCAGAATGCGCCGTACTTCCACCAGTTCCCGTTCCTGATCCGCCAGACCGTCGTGTCCCGCGGCGGTGCCTTCCGGACGGTGGAAAGCGATGACCCGCATGTCGAAGTCGATGGCCGGCTGGTGACCGGGCAGAACTATGCCTCTGCCACGCCCGTGGCGCAGGCCGTGGTCGAGGCGCTTCGCGTCCACACCGTGCAGGCGTCCAACCAGGCAGCCGCTCAACCCTGATCTCCCACACACCACACCCCTGAGGAAACACCATGAAAGTATCGATTCGATCCGTTGGCCTTGCCGCCAGCCTGTTCCTGCTGCTCCCCACCTCGGCCATGGCGCAGAGCACCGATCGTGAGGCGGTGGACAAGGTCATGCAGACCTTCATGCGCGCCTACATCACTGCCGACAACACGTTGGCCAAGGACGTCTTCCGGGCAGACGGCGTGATGATCGGCTACTCCGAAGCCCGTGGCAGCGCGCTGCAGATGCGGACCGGGGAACAGTTCGCAGAAGGCTTCAACGGCACGCCGGCGGCCAACGAGGCCCAGCGCAAGCGCCGCTATGAAATCGTGGACATGGCCACCAATCTGGCGGCCGTCCGCGTGATGCTGGATTACCCCGGCTGGGACGGCGTGGACTACGTGGTCCTGCTCAAGACCGATGGCCAGTGGAAGATCATGAGCAAGTCCTGGACCGGCCAGATCAAGCCCTGAGCCGGACCTGGCGGACGTGAAACCATCGCGTCCGGGTGCAGCCCGGACGCGATGGCCGCCCCGCACCCTGCGCCGGTGTCAGTCGGCGCTCAGGTTGCTCCTGAAGAACCGCGTCAGTGTCTCGAACGGAATCAGGTCGGCGCGATCATAAAGATCCACGTGTCCAGCACCGGGAACGATATGCAGCGCTTTGGGCTGCCCGGCCAGCGCGTAGGCCTTCTGGCTGAACTGCGGCGAGTGGGCCTCGCTGCCGGCGATGAACAGCATCGGGCGTGGCGAGATCGTCTCGATGTCATTGAACGGATAGAAGTTCACGAAGCGGACTTCGCTGGTCAGCATGCGGTTCTGCGTGGTCTCCAGCGTGCGGCCCTTGGGAATGGCGATGCCACGCGGGGTACGGTAGAACGTCCAGAACTCGCGGGTCACGGGATCGGCATCGGCGGGCAGCTGGATGGGAAGATAGTCGAGGAAGATTCCCTTGCCGGTAGTGAACTCGGTGTAGCGCTGCTCGGCCGCCTTGGCCAGCAGCGCCTTGCGCTGTTCCAGCGACACCGACTGGCCCAGACCGTTGCGCGTCACGTCGCCCATGTCATACATGCTGACCGTGGCAATGGCCCGCAGCCGCGGATCCATCTTGGCCGCACTGATGGCGAAACTGCCGCTGCCACAGATGCCGAGCACACCGATACGCGCGCGGTCGATGAAGTCGCGGGTCCCCAGGTAGTCCACTGCGGCACTGAAAGCTTCGCTGTACATCTCGGGCGCGACCAGATTGCGCGGCTCGCCTTCGCTCTCTCCCCAGAAGGGCAGATCGATCGCCAGGGTGACGAAGCCCTGCTCGGCCAGCTTCTGCGCATACAGCATGGAGCTCTGCTCTTTGACCGCCCCCATCGGGTGGCCGACGATCACCGCGGCCGACGCGGTGGCGTTCGATGTCGCCTTGGGCCGGACGAGATTCCCCACCACCTCCATGTGGTACTGGTTCTTGAAGGTCACCCGTTCAACGGTGACCGTGTCACTTTTGTAGAAATTGTCTGCACCGGTAGGCATCGTGGCTCCCAGGGTCGTGAAGGAACTGGCGGCCAGCGCCAGCAGCAGGGCAAGTCGTTTCATCAGAGGTACTCAGTGAGAAATGCAGGGCGTTGGTAGGCCGGACCCACGGTAGCCCTCCGCAACCACCGTGATTAGCCGGGGGAATGTGGAAGGCGTGCTGAGCTCTGCTCACAAATCGTGGTGTTACTGTGGGCATCGCGCCCGACTCCTGATGCGGAATCAGCAATGGCTGTCCTGAAAACCAACGATCTGCAGGCGTTTCTGGCCGTCGCCAGGGAGCAGAGCTTCACCAAGGCCGCGGCACGGCTCGGGGTCTCTGCATCTGCGCTGAGCCACACCCTGAAACAGCTCGAGGCGCGCCTGGGGGTCCGGCTGCTGGCACGGACCACGCGCAATGTCGCGCCCACCGAAGCGGGCGAGCGGCTGATGCGCTCGATCGGCCCGCATTTCGACGCCATCGGCGAGAGCGTGGATGCGCTCGGCGATCTCCGTGACCGCCCCGCCGGCACTCTTCGCATCACCTGCAGCGACGATGCCATCGAGATGGTGATCCGGCCCAGGCTGGCGACCTTCCTGGCCGCGTACCCGGACATCACGCTGGAGTTCTACGTGGACTACGGATTCACCAACGTGGTCGAGGAACGCTTCGACGCGGGCATCCGCCTGGGCGAGGCGCTGAGCAACGACATGATCGCCGTCCGCATTGGTCCGGACTGGCGGCTGGTGGTGGTGGGCTCGCCTGCGTACTTCCAGCGCCATCCCAAACCCCGTACGCCGTACGAGATCACGGGGTTGCCCTGCGTCAACATCCGTCACCGGCCCGCAGGCAGCATCTATGCATGGGAGTTCGAAAAGGACGGCAAGGAATTCAGCGTCAAGGGAGAGGGGCAGCTGGTGTTCAACAGCATGTTCCATGTCATCAATGCCGCCGTGGATGGCATTGGACTGGCGTATGTGACCGAGGATCTTGCCGCGCCCTACCTCGCCAGCGGCCAGCTGGTGCAGGTACTGGACGAGTGGTGTCCGCTGTTTTCCGGCTACCACCTCTACTACCCCAACCGCCGGCAGGGATCGCCTGCGTTTGCCGCCCTCATCAACGCGCTGCGCCATCCCGCACTATGACGTGCGGGTGCGCGCGGTAAGTGCCGCCAGCAGCGAACCGGCAAGCAGCACCGCCGCGCTGACGATGAAGGTCGCGCGGTAGCCACTGCCGTCGAAAAGCAGCCCGCCCACCGTGGAACCCAGCGCGATGGAGAGCTGCACGACCGCCACCATCAGCCCGCCACCGGCCTCGGCATCATCGGGCATGGACCGGGCCAGCCATGCCCACCAGGCGACCGGTGCAGCCGTCGCCACCAGGCCCCAGGCAGCGAGAAGCACGAAGGCCATGCGGCTGGAGTGACCGAAGACGGTAAGCCCCAGCGCGATGACGGCCATGACCAGCGGGATGATCATCAGCGGCAGGTAGACGCTCTTCCGGATGCATCCCCCGATGAGCACGGTGCCGATGAAGCCGGCCACCCCCAGCGCGAGCAGCAGCATCGACAGCATGCCCACGCTCACATGCGTCACCGTTTCAAGGAACGGGCGCAGGTAGGTGAACAGCATGAACTGACCGCTGAAGAACACCCCGACGGCGGCCATCCCGCGCAGCACGAGCGGGCGCCGGAGAACAGCGAAGATGCTGCCGGTCGCCTGGCGAGGCGCCGGCTTCAGGGCAGGAAGACTGATCCATTGCCACACCAGTGCGATCACGGCGATCGGCAACAGGCACAGAAAGGCGCCGCGCCAGCCGATGATGCCGCCGAGGTAGCTGCCCAGCGGGGCTGCCACGACCGTCGCCAGCGCATTGCCGCCATTGAAGACGGCGAGCGCCTTGGGCACGCTCGCGGCCGGTACCACCCGTATCGCGATCGCGGCCGACATCGACCAGAAGCCGCCGATGACCACACCGATCAGCGCGCGCCCGATCATGTAGACCGGATAGCTGGGGGCGAGGCTGACGATGACACCGGAGATGCCCATTACCACGGTGAGCAGCAGAAGCAGTGTCTTGCGGTCGAGATCACCTGCGATGCGGGCGATGAACAGGCTGGTGATGACGGCGAAGGCACCGGAGATGGCAATCCCATAGCCGGCCCACCCTTCGGTAACGCCGAGCGAGGTGGCGATGGGCGTCAACAGACTGACCGGCATGAATTCCGAGGCGACCAGGCAGAACACGCACAGGGTCATGGCGAAGATGCCGGCCCAGTGCGCCGGCGCGGCGGCAGCGTGATGCGCGTCGCTCTGCGCGGGGAGGGAGGTGGCGACAGGGGGCATGGGGAGCACTCTCTGGAACAGGAATGGCGTTGCCGCCCTGCACAGTGCGCAGGGACGAGACAGGGACGTGGCGTTGGGCAGCGCGGACGACGCGCGACAGAACCCGGACGTGTTTTCAGTGGGCGCCATGGTGGCCCACGCCGCGGGGACTGATAAGCAGCCCCCGGGTTCATGGACTACTGAGGTTTTCTCAGCAGTGCGTCATCACCACCCCATCGAAGCGCTTCGACCAGCAGCGCGAACGCCGGCGAGTTCTGGCGGCGGCTTGGGTAGTAGAGATGGAAACCGGGAAAGGGCGGGCACCAATCCTGCATCGCCCGCATCAGCCGCTTGTCCGCCAATGCATCGGCCACGATCAGGTCCGGCACGCAGGCCAGGCCGCGGCCCTCCAGTGCCGCCTGGACGATCAGGCGCACACTGCTCAACGTCAGCCGCCCCTCCACCTGCACGTTCACGCTGCGGCCGTCCTTTTCGAACTCCCACGCATACAGCCCACCCTGGGTCAGCAGTCGCATGTTGATGCAGTCATGCACGGTCAGGTCCTGGGGCGTACGCGGCACCCCGCACCGCTTGAAGTAATCCGGGGCACCGACAACCGCCATCCTGAGCGGCGGCGTGACCGGGACCGCGATCATGCCCTTGGCCACCTGCTCGCCCAGGCGTATGCCCGCATCGAACCCCTCCGCGACGATGTCGGCCAGATTGGACTGGTCAGTGATCTCCACCCGGATGTCCGCGTAGGTATCCAGCAGAGGCTGCAGCTTGGGCCAGACCACCTGTTCGCTGGCCGGATCGCTGCTGTTGATGCGCAAGGTGCCACTGGGCCGATCGCGCAGTTCACTCAGGTCGTCGATAGCGCTGTCGATGCTGGCGAAGTGCGGCCCGATCTGCGCCAGCAGCCGTTCACCGGCTTCGGTCGGTGTCACGCTGCGCGTGGTGCGGGTCAGCAAGCGGATCCCCAGCCGCTGCTCCAGCACCCGCACGGTATAGCTCAGCGCAGCCTGCGACACCCCCATCCGCGCGGCGGCGCGGGTGAAGCTGCGCTCCTGGGCCACCGCCATGAGGGCGCGCAGGTCGTTGTAGTGTTCGCGCCGCATGGCCGCCCCATTGATAAGCCGCTTTTATAACTCTATTCGTGGCCTGCAGGTTTATCCACATAAAACGGTGCGGCACCATGGGGTGCGCCCCACCTTGGGCCATCCCAGCAGGAGCGCGCGATGACCACCCCGCCTTTCCCCACCCTCGCTGTCGCTGCCCGATCGCATCATCGGATGCACGGCCGACACAGCCACCGCCCCACCGTGCGAGCCGCCGCTGCGGCCCGCCCACACCACGGATATCCACATGAACACCCAGTCGGCTCTTTCCGCACGCCAACAGGCCATCCTGCCAATCGCCGCTTTCACGGCGGCCGGCGATCTTCACCGGCTCGAACCGGCCCTGCGCGCCGCGCTGGATGCCGGGCTGACAATCAATGAGATCAAGGAAATCCTGGGTCAGCTCTACGCCTATGCAGGCTTTCCGCGCGCGTTGAATGCACTGGGCACCTTCATGACGGTGGTGGAGGACCGCAAGGCACAGGGCGTCCACGATGCACAGGGCAAGGCACCGGCCACGCTGCCCGCGCCGGACCAGATGCTGGCCGTAGGCACCGCCAACCAGACCCGGTTGTCGGGTCAACCCGTCGCAGGCCCGTTGTTCGCGTTCTCGCCTCAAATCGACCGCTACCTCAAGGAACATCTGTTCGGCGCGATCTTTGCGCGCGACAACCTCGACTGGGGTGATCGCGAGCTCGCCACCGTAGCCGCGCTGTCGGCCATGACAGGGACCGAGTCGCAGGTGCAGGCGCACATGCGCATCAGCCGGAACGTGGCGCTCAGCGAGGCGCAGCTGCAACATGTCGTGGCGGTGCTGCGCGACGTGGTCAGTGCCGAGGCCGCCGATCGCGCGGACCAGGCGCGGCGCGGCACGCTCGCCCACTGAACCCTGCGCAGGAGGAGACCATGACCGGCTGGATAGCATTGATGCTGACGTCCCTGATACTGGGAAGCACCGACGTCGCCGCACAGCCCATCGTGCGCATGTTCGAGCTGCACACCGACCCGGGCCGACAGGAGGCGTTCGACGCGGCCGGCCGGCGCAACATGGACGCCTCCCTGCAGACCGAGCCCGGTGTTCTGGCGATGCACGCCGTCACCGATCGCCAGCGGCCGGGCGTGGCGTACGTCTTCGAAATCTACGCGGATGCGGACGCCTTGAAGACGCATCTTGCGTCCGCGCACTACGCCGATTTTCTACGCGCCACGCAGCCGCTCATCGCCGACAAGACGTTGACAGAAACAACGCCCGTGTTCCTTGCCGAAAAGTCGGACCCTCTCTCGGTCATGCAGCGCGGCGACACGCCGGAGGTCCGGATAGTCGATGTGACGGTCAAACCCGCGGATATACCGGCATTCACCCGGATCGTCACGGCGGAGATGCGCGAGTCCATGCGGATCGAACCGGGCGTCCTGGCGATGTATGCCGTTACACGGCAGGAGCATCCGGAGCAGTGGATCTTCTTTGAGATCTACGCCGATGCCGCTGCCTATGACACCCACCGGCAAACGCCCCACTTCAAGGACTATCTGCAGCGGACCGCAGAGATGCTGGTGGACAAGGGGCACAGCGAGGTGAGCACCATCGCATTGAAGAGCCGTGGCGGGATGTCGTTCGATGCGACCCGCGTGCCCTGAGAGGAGGGCTTGGTTGTCCTGCCATGCGATGAACAGGCGCCACAGGCTGCAACCGCCGTGCCGCCGACGCCAGGCGGCCAACATCCATCTGCCACAACGGTCCCGCACAATTTTCAAACAACCGCTTGAAACACTCGTAACTTCGTCGAACTGGACACGATCCACCAGTTCCGCCAGACTCCGCCCTTTCCTGTTGTTCGGCACCCATGGCGAAACTGCTGGTCCTGCATGGCCCCAACCTCAACCTGCTCGGCACGCGCGAGCCGGGGGTCTATGGGCACACCACGCTGGCGCAGATCGACCAGGCCCTGCTGGCCCAGGCGCAGGCCGCCGGCCATGCCCTGCAGAGCCTGCAGTCCAATGCCGAGCACGTGCTGGTCGATCGGGTGCAGGCCGCCCGCGATGACGGCACCGCCTTCATCCTGATCAATCCGGCCGCGTTCACTCACACGTCCGTGGCCCTGCGCGATGCGCTGGCCGCGGTGGACCTGCCCTTCATCGAGATCCACCTGTCCAATCCGCACGCGCGCGAGCCCTTCCGCCAGCACAGCTATTTCAGCGACAAGGCGGTCGGGGTGATCTGTGGGTTCGGGGCGGACAGCTATCGCTATGCGATGGATGCAGCGCTGACCCGGTTGGCGGCTGCTTCGGCGTGATGACCCTGCCGCGTGTCCTGGCCAGCGTCGCGCTGTGGGGCTGCCTGTGTGGCGCCGCCAGTGCCGCTGATCGCAGCGCGGAAGGCATCGACTGCGCGCAGCCGAGCGGCACCATGGAATCGGATCTGTGCGCCTCGGATGGGGCCAGCGAGGCCGATACCGAATTGAACGCGGTGTACGCCCAGGCGCGCCAGCAGTTGCGCCGCCAGGCGGCCGAAGGCGCCTGCACGCACTGCGCGGATGCCGAAAAGCAGCTGATCCTGGCCCAGCGCGCGTGGATGCAGCTGCGCGACCACGATTGCGACGCGGTCTACGCCTTCAACGCCGATGGCACCTCGCGCAATGGCGCGCAGATGCACTGCCTGACCACCCTCGCGCGCGACCGTACGCGGCAGCTGCGCGATTTCTACGAATTGCTTTGACCCGAGCGCGCCGCGCTTCCCACCACTGACACCACGAGCCAAAGAGGCCCCTATGGATCTCCGCAAAATCAAGAAACTGATCGACCTGCTGGAAGAGTCGAACCTCGCCGAAATCGAAATCAAGGAAGGCGAAGAGTCCGTGCGTCTGTCGCGCGCGCCCGTCTCCGGCTACGGCATGGTCCAGGCCCAGCCGCAGATGATGATGGCCCCCGCACCGGCCCAGGCCGCTGCCCCGGCGATGCCGATGCAGTCGCCGACCGAAGCCTCCACCGGTGGCACCGCCAAGGCCGGCAACGCCCTGCCGGATGGCCACGTGCTGCGCGCGCCGATGGTCGGCACCTTCTATTCGTCGTCCTCGCCGGACAAGCCGGCCTTCGTGTCGGTCGGCCAGGCCGTCAAGGCCGGTGAAACGCTGGCGATCATCGAAGCGATGAAGATGTTCAACCCGATCGAAGCCGATGTTTCCGGCACCATCGTCGCCATCCTGGGCGAAAACGGCCAGCCGGTCGAATTCGACCAGCCGCTGTTCGTGATCGGCTAAGGATTAGTCCATGCTCGACAAAGTCGTTATTGCCAACCGAGGGGAGATCGCGCTGCGCATCCTGCGCGCGTGCCATACCCTGGGCATCCGCACGGTGGCTGTGCATTCCACGGTCGACCGCAACCTCAAGCACGTGGCCATGGCCGACGAGTCGGTCTGCATCGGTCCGGCACCGTCCTCGGAGAGCTACCTCAACATCCCGGCCCTGATCGCCGCGGCGGAAGTCACCGACGCCCAGGCCATCCACCCGGGCTACGGCTTCCTGTCGGAGAACGCCGACTTCGCCGAGCGCGTGGAAGAGTCCGGTTTCATCTTCATCGGCCCCAAGGCCGACACCATCCGCCTGATGGGCGACAAGGTGGAAGCGATCCGCGCGATGAAGGCCGCCGGCGTGCCGTGCGTGCCCGGCTCGGGCGGCCCGCTGACCGACGACATCGTGGCCAACACCAAGATCGCCCGTGAGATCGGCTACCCGGTCATCATCAAGGCCTCCGGTGGCGGTGGCGGCCGTGGCATGCGCGTGGTGCATGCCGAAGCCTCGTTGAAGGCGGCGATCGAGACCACCAAGTCCGAAGCCAAGGCCGCTTTCAGCAACGATCAGGTCTACATGGAGAAGTTCCTGGAGAATCCGCGTCACGTGGAAATCCAGGTGCTTGCCGATGGCCAGGGCAATGCCATCCACCTCGGTGAACGCGACTGCTCCATGCAGCGCCGCCACCAGAAAGTGGTGGAAGAAGCGCCGGCACCGGGCATCACCGCCGAGCTGCGCGATGAGATCGGCAAGGTGTGCGTGGAAGCCTGCATCCGCATCGGCTACCGCGGCGCGGGTACCTTCGAGTTCCTGTTCGAAGACGGCCGCTTCTACTTCATCGAAATGAACACCCGCGTGCAGGTGGAACATCCGGTGACGGAGATGGTGACCGGCATCGACCTGGTCTGCGAGCAGCTGCGCATCGCCGCCGGCCAGAAGCTGACCATCAAGCAGAGCGACGTGGTGCTGACCGGCCACGCGATCGAGTGCCGCATCAACGCCGAAGACGCTGAAACCTTCGTGCCGAGCCCGGGCCAGATCACCGCGTTCCATCCGCCGGGTGGCCCCGGTGTGCGTGTGGATACCCACATCTACAGTGGTTACCGCGTGCCGCCGAACTATGACTCGATGATCGGCAAGCTGATCGTGCACGGCCCGGATCGCGAGACCGCGATCGCGCGCATGCGCGTGGCACTGAGCGAGCTGGTCGTGGACGGCATCAAGACCAACGTCGCGCTGCAGCAGCGCATCATGCGCGACAAGGGCTTCCAGGCCGGTGGGCAGAACATCCACTACCTGGAAAAGCGCCTGGCCGAACGCAAGAACAAGTCGATCGCGTTGACCTGATCGGTTGATTCACGCGTCACGTTGGACAGCAGAAAGGCGGGGATCTCCCCGCCTTTTTGTTTGCGCGAACCGGGCTGCCGGAGGGCACAAACCCGGTAGAGCCAACCCATGGTTGGCTGACGTGCTTACGGCTTGGCGGTATCAGCTGCGGTGACCTGCGAATGCTTCACCGGCTCCACGCCCAGCGAGGAGGTCGGATCCACGATCACCATCGTCTCGGTGGACCCGTCCGGCCACACCACCTGGAAGGTACTGCCGGTGGGCAGCGAAGCGAACGGCATGCCACTCTGCGCGCGATACACCGCAGCGACCTGACTGGCACCGGCACGACGCACTTCGGCATCGGCCTTGACCGAGGTCAACTGCACTTTGGACAGGCTTCGGTAACGATCGTCATAGGTGTCGATCATCACCAGACCCACTGCCCCGGCCGAGTAAGCGACAAACAACGCCACCCAGAACCAGAATTTCGCACCGTGCAGGATTCGACGGTAATTCATCGCCCATTCCTCTGCTTGACCAGCTCTTCAACCAACACGTTCATTTTCCCCGCACCTTGCCGCGATACCGCGGCGTCATACACAAAAGTGGCAAAGTCCTGCCCACCGTCCTGCGAACAGATCCCTCCGTTCGCGCAGAAATTATTCATCAGCACACTGTCGGGCCCGCACGCCATGCCCAACTCGCAGGCCGCCAGCCGCCAGGCGAGTTCGCTGAACTGATCGCCGGCCACCATGCCGCTCATCGCACTGTCGCCGCTGGCGCGCTGGCCCATGCCCGGCGCCAGTGCCATGAAGGCTTCTGGATCCCGCGACTCCATCACCCGCTCGACCAGCCCGCGACGATAGGCCGGAGCGGTTTCCAGTGGATGACCTTCGGCGAACAGCGAGGCCTCGGCCGCCAGGTTGCCGGCCTTGGCGGCCTGCAGGCGCTGGGTCAGGATCAAGGACCGGCCCAGATTGTCGCTGCTGACGAAGCCGGCGCAGCGGCGCGAAACACGCTCGCGCGCGGTCACCATCGACACGGACGCTTTCATGCCCAGCCCGGTCAACACGTCGTTGTCGAGCTGGTAGCCACCCGGGTCCATGGCGTAGGTGGCGCAGTAGTCGTACACACGGCTGACCATCCACCCGGCCTCCGCATTGCCGTTGGCGGCCTGCAGCTGCAGGCGCTGCGCATACGCAAACAGATCGGTATCGCCTTCGATATCGGCGCGAAGGTCCAACGGCAGGCCGGAGGCCACGGCCGTGCCGCGCTCGCTGCCCAGCAGGCGCCGGGCGAGCTGCCGCGCTTCGG
>DMZT01000208.1 GCA_003484865.1 Stenotrophomonas sp. | reverse complement strand
CTGCACATCGTAGGTCCCCACCCGGCCCAGCAACGGCGCATCCGGCGCCCGCAGCAGCTCCAGCAATTGACGCCGCGTGTGCGGCACCCGCGCCGCCGGCAGCATGCGCGTGTTGTAGACCATCGCCACCGGCTCGTAGCTGATCCCGAATGCCTCATGCCGCCACTGCGCCCAAGCGGGCAACGCATCGGTCTGCGCCGAGCGGTGCGGTAGCGCATGGCCGTCGTTGACCAGCTTGGCCTGCAGGTCCATGCCACTGCTGATCAGCATGTCCGGTGAAGCCGGACCGCTGCGATCACGCAGGTAGCGCGCATACATGTCCTGCGTGATGATGTCCTCGTAGACGATCTCCGTGCCGGGATGCAGGCGCTGGTAGTCGGCGATCACCGTGGCGAAGACTTCGATGTCGGTCGAGCCGTGGATGCGCAGCTGCGCGGTGGGCGCGCCCTGTGCCGGGAAGCGCTGCACATCACCCGGATCAGCGAAGACCGTGGTGGTGAACAGCAACATCAACAGGCCATGCCAGCGTTTCATGCGTGCCTCCTCGGCAGCCGGATGGTGGCGACCAGCCCGCCACCCACACGGTTGGCCAGATCGATGTGGCCGCCATGACTGTCGACCACGCGCTTGACGATCGCCAGGCCCAGTCCGGCGCCGCCGGCCGCCGCGCCTTCGCCGCGCGCGAAGCGTTCGAACACCCGCTCCGCATCGGCGGCCGCGATCCCTGGACCGTGGTCGGCGATGGTCAGCACGCAGTGGCTGTCATCGGTGGTGAGCGCCAGCTGCAGTACGCCGTCGCCGCCGTATTTGAGCGCATTGTCGATCAGGTTCTTGATCGCTTCGCGCAGCAGCAGTGCATCCCCGTTGACCCACGCCGGATCGCTGGTCACCGCCAGCTGTACGCGAGGTGCGGGCAATGCCTGCGGCAAGGCCTCGTGCAGGGCCTGGTGCACGATCTCGGCCAGGTCGACCAGGGCGAAACGCTGCAGGTTCGCGCGATGGATCACGCTGGCATCGCTGAGCAGCTGATTGAGAAGGCGGCTCATGTGCGTCGCGTTGCGCTCGATCGCCTGCAGGCTGCGTCGCATGTCCTCCGGATCTTCATCATCCAGCGCGAGCTGGGCCTGCGCGCGCAGGGCCGCCAGCGGCGTGCGCATCTGGTGCGCGGCCTCGGCCATGAAGGCGCGCAGCGTTTCATTGCTGGTCGACAGCCGGCCCATGAAGTGGTTCAGCGCACCAACCATCTGGTCCATTTCCTGCGGCGTGGCGGCGTCCAGCGGCCGCAGGTCGGACGGTTCGCGTCTGGACAGTTCGCGTTCGACCCGCACCAGCGGCCGCAGCGCCCGGTGAACGCCGAGCGCGACCAGCGCCAGCGACAACAGCGAAAGCACGACGATCGCGACCAGCGCGCGGGTGACCATGTCCTGTGCCAGCGCCTCGCGCGCCCGCCGGGTCTGCCCGACCTGCACACGCACCTCGGCCTGCGCGGACGGTGATGACACCCGCCGCGAGACCACCACGAAGCGCACGGTCTCACCGCTGTAGGGCGCGTCGAACAACTGCGGGCGATCGCTCGGCGCGCGCGGCGGCGCCGGCAGATCGCCGTAGCCGGTCACGGTCTGGTTGCGCGCATCGAAGACGCGATAGAACACGCGGTCTTCCGGCGCCATGGCCAGCAGGTCGAGCGAGGCGTACGGCAGATCCACCTGCCACTGCGCATCCACCAGCGCCACCGAATCGATGATCGAAAGCGCCGAGGACACCAGCAGGTGATCGTAGGAACGGTTGGCGGCACGCTGGCCGTAGTCACGCGCACCGAAGAACAACGCGACCGCGAACAGCGCCATCAAGCCGCCCAGATACAGCCACAGCGTGCGCCGGATCGAGGTGGGCGCGCGGGCCTCAGTCACCATCGGCACTGCCCTCGGCCGCCGCATCGTGCGCCTCAAGCAGATAGCCGCTGCCGCGCACGGTCACGATGCGCAGCGGTGCCTCGGCCAGTTTGCGGCGCAGGCGCCCGACATACAGTTCGATCGCGTTGGGACCGGCCTCATCGTCGAAGCCGAACAGGCCGTTGCCGATCTCGTCCTTGCCGACCACCTGCCCCAGGCGACCCATCAGGATCTCCAGCAGACGATACTCGCGGTTGGGCAGCTCGATCGGCTGGCCGTCCAGACTGACCCGGTGCGCGGCGTTGTCGAACTGGAAGCCACCGATCTGCACCACCTCGCTGGCCTGGCCACGGGTGCGCCGCAAGAGCACGCGGCAGCGCGCTTCGAACTCGCGGAAATCGAACGGCTTGCCGAGGTAATCATCGGCGCCGACATCCAGCGCCTGCACCCGGTCTTCGATGCCATCGCGCGCGGTCAGCATCAGCACCGGGGTGCTGTCACCGCGCTCACGCATGCCGGCCAGTACGCGCAGCCCATCCAGTTTGGGTAGGCCGATATCGAGTACGACCAGATCGAACGACTGATAGCGCAGCACGCTCGCTGCGGCGAGGCCGTCGCTCTGCCAATCCACGGCATGCCCACTGCGCCGCATGCGGCGGACGATCGCGTCGGCCAGGTCCGGGTTGTCTTCCACCAGCAGGATGCGCATCGGTCGGGATCGGGAAAGGTGCACGAATGCTAGCGCGTGCGGCCGCATCCGTGCGCTTCGCTGCGGTGCAGCAATGGCTGACAGGTGGATGACAGCATCCCGGCACTAGGCTGCGCCAACGCGACACCACCGAACACACGGTACCTGGGAGGGGCCATGGAACTGAACACACTGCGCTGGTGCCTGCCGGCCGCCTGCACGCTGTTGTTGGCCGCACCCGCCTGGGCAGCCGACGACAACACTGACGACCGCCCGGTCACGGCCAGCCTTGGCGGCCGCCTGCACCTGGACTTCGCCGATTTCCACAACGACCGCCGCGGTACGCCGAACAAGGACGACACCGAGATCCGTCGCGCATGGCTTGACGTATCCGGCAAGTTCTTCGTGGTCGACTACAAGCTGGAAGCGGATTTCTCCGGCGACCGGGTCGAGGCCAAGGATGTGTTCGTCAGCCGCAGCTTCGGCGATGCCGGCAAGCTCACCGTGGGCCAGTTCAAGCAGTTCTTCTCG
>DMZT01000209.1 GCA_003484865.1 Stenotrophomonas sp. | reverse complement strand
GCCAGCGGCCGGCACGACCGTAACGCCTTCGGCGTTACTCGAACGAACCCACCGAGTCGTGCGACAGGTTGTCGAAGCGGGTGTACTCACCGAAGAACTTGAGCTTGCACGAGCCGGTCGGGCCGCCTCGATGCTTGCCGATGATGATCTCGGCCAAGCCCTTGTCCGGCGACGTTTCCTTGTTGTAGTAGTCGTCGCGGTAGATGAACACGATCATGTCCGCATCCTGCTCGATAGCGCCGGATTCGCGAAGATCGGCCATCACCGGGCGCTTGTCGGTACGCGTTTCCAGCGAGCGATTGAGCTGGGACAGTGCGATCACCGGCACGTTGAGCTCCTTGGCCAGGCCCTTCAACGAACGCGAGATTTCCGAGATTTCGGTCGCGCGGTTTTCGCTGTTGCCCGGCACGCTCATCAGCTGCAGGTAGTCGATGACGATCAGGCCCAGGTCGTGCTCGCGCTTGAGGCGGCGGCACTTGGAACGCAGGATCTCCGGCGACACACCGGGCGTATCGTCGATGAAGATCTTGGTTTCCTTCAGCATCCGGATCGCACCGGTCACCCGGCTCCAATCCTCATCTTCCAGCTGACCGGTACGCAGGCGCTGGGCGTTGATGCGGCCGTTGGAGGAAATCAGACGCATCGCCAGCTGCGAGGCCGACATTTCCATCGAGAAAACCGCCACGCCCTTCTTGGACTTGATCGCGGCGTACTCGGCGATGTTCAGCGCCAGCGTGGTCTTGCCCATGGCCGGGCGCGCAGCCAGGATGATCAGATCGGTCGGCTGCAGGCCGGCGGTCATCGCATCGAAATCGGTATAACCGGTTGGCAGGCCGGTGATGTTGCCGCCGTTCTCGAAGCGGTTGCGCAGCTCTTCAAAGGCGTCTTTCAACGCACCGGGCATCGCCACGAAATCGGTGCGGCCGCGCGCGCCCTGTTCGGCGATCGCGAACACGGATTTTTCCGCTGCCGAGAGCAGCTCGCTGCTTTCGCGGCCTTCGGGCTGGAAGCCGTCGTTGACGATGTCGGTGCCGACCTGGATCAGCTGGCGCAGCACGGCCTTGTCACGCACGATCTCCGCGTAGGCACTGATGTTGGCGGCCGACGGCGTGGTGCTGGCCAGCTCGATCAGGTACGCGCCATCCCCCACCAGCTCCATCTTGCCCTGCGATTCAAACCACTCGCCCAGGGTCACCGCATCGAACGGGCGATCGCGTTCGGACAGCTCGCGGATCGCGCGGTAGATCATCTGGTGATCGCGGCGGTAGAAGTCGGTTTCGGTCAGCTGGTCGTTGACCCGGTCATAGCTTTCCGGGGCCAGCATCAGCCCGCCCAGCACCGCCTGTTCGGCCTCGATCGAATGCGGCGGAACGCGCAGGGCGTCGATGCGCATCTCATCGCGATCAAAGCGGTCACCGCGGTCTTTGCGGTCGGAACGGAAGCCAGAACGGGCGGACATGGGGGGCGTATTTCCTGCAGTGTGAGGCGTAGGACATGGTAGGCACGCGGGGCGCCCCGCAGCCATGCACAAACCTGTGGATAAGCAGTGGATGAGCTGGGGATACCGGCGCCTGCCGGTACGATCGGCCGGGGCCGTCGCATCGCGTGCGACGGACGCCCTTGCGGCGCCCGTCCACGCCATTATCGCAGATGCATGACCCGCCCGCGGTGGATCAGTGCGTGCCGCCGTGGGTGCCGACCCAGGCGATGAATTTGTCCACGAAGCCCTGCAGGAAGTCCCTGGTGCCCTCATTACTGATCGTGCCGTGCGCGTCGATCAGCCCTTCCTTGAAGTGCAGGAAGGCCTCGGGCTGGCCCAGCACCGGCATGTCCAGGTAGGCCAGGATGTTGCGCAGGTGCTGCTGGGCCAGCGCCGTGCCGATCACCCCGATCGAGGCGCCGATCACCGCCGCGGGCTTGCCGGCGAAGGCGCTGTCGCCATACGGGCGCGAGCCCAGGTCGATGGCGTTCTTGAGCACGCCCGGGACCGAGCGGTTGTATTCGGGGGTGACGAACAGCACCGCATCGGCCTCCCGGATCTGCTGCTTCAGGCGGACGCCCTGGCTGGGGTAATCCTTGTCGAAATCCTGGTTGTACAACGGCAGGTCACCGATCTCCACGTAGGAGAACACCGCCTTGCCGGCGGCGAGTTTCTCCAGCGCGTGAGCCAACGCCTGGTTGTGCGAGCCCTTGCGCAGGCTGCCGACCAGTACGGCAATCTTGTATTCGGCCATCACGTTCGCTCCGTTGGGGGAAAGGCCCAGCCTAGGCGGGCCCACCTTCGGCAACGGTGAAGGCGGCGTCAGCCACGCATGGCGTGGCGCTACGGCCGACACCACATACGGTAGAGCCACCCCATGGGTGGCTGCCTTACGTCCGCACCCGCACGCGCGGCACTACGCGCGCGTCACGTCGGCGCGTGCGTTGCGCCAATGCGCCTGCCAAGCCTGGAACATCAGCACGTTCCACAGATGCGTGTGCCATTTGCGCTCGCCCTGCTTGAACTGCTGCCACAGCGGGGCGACCGCCTCGACGTTGAACACCCCCTCCTCGGCCAGCCGCGCCGGATCCAGCAGTTCATCGGCCCAGCCACGCAGGTCGCCCTTGAGCCACGCGCTGACCGGGGCCCCGAAGCCGCGTTTGGGGCGGTGCACCATATCCTGCGGCACATAGCGGCCCAGCACGCGCTTGAGCAGGTACTTGCTGACGCCATCGCGCTGTTTCATCGCCATCGGCAGCGACCAGGCGAACTCGGCCACCCGCCAGTCCAGCAGCGGTGCACGCGCCTCCAGGCTGACTGCCATGCTGGTGCGGTCCACCTTGCACAGCAGATCATCCGGCAGATAGGTGCTGAAATCGGCCAGCATCATCGCGTCCGCCGGCGAGCCGGCGCCATGCAGCGGATCGGCCAGGTCGTAGAAGCTGCCGGCCGCCTGCGCGCCACGCACGGCGGCCACTGGATCACGCCAACGCGAAATGCGGTTGCGGTAGACATCCCCAATCCCACGCGCGCCGGACTCGGCCAGCAGCGCCGCCAGCCCGCCGGTGCGCGAGGCCTCGCCCTGCGTGTGCGCATGGCGGGCCATCCAGCGCCGCAGCGGCGCAGGCACCTTGCCCAGCAGGCGCCAGTTGCGCATCGCACGCTGGTAACTGGTATAGCCAAAGAACAGTTCATCGCCACCGTCGCCGGACAGCGCCACGGTCACGCCCTGTCGCGCCAGCTTGGCGACCAGCGCCGTGGGCACCTGCGAGGCATCGGCGAAGGGCTCATCAAACATTGCCGGCAGACTGGGCACGACGGCCAACGCATCGGCACCGCTGACATACAGCTCGGTGTGATCGCAGCCCAGGTGCTGGGCGAGCGACTTGGCCAGCGGCGCCTCGTCATGGTCCGAGCCGGTGAAGCCGATGCTGAAACTGTGCACCGGCTGGCTCGACTGCGCCTGCATCAAGGCGGCCACCACCGAAGAATCGGTGCCGCCGGAAAGGAAGACGCCGACCGGCACGTCGGCCACCATGCGCAGCGCCACCGCGTCGCGCAGCACGGCATCCAGACGTTCTTCGGCCTCGGCATCGTTACCGGTGAACGGCGCGGCCAGGGCCTGCTGCATGCGCTCGCGCGCGTTCCAGAACGGCTGTTGCAACTGGTCCGGGCGATGCGCGGCAGCGCCGGCGGCCACCGCCTCGGCATCCAGCCGCAGCACGCGACCCGGCATCAGCTTGAAACAACGTTCGTGGATGCAGTGCGGCGCCGGGATGTAGTCCAGCCGCAGCAACAGGGTCAGCGCATCGCGGTCGACCTCGTTGTCGAAGGCCGGGTGCTGCCACAGGGCCTTGAGCTCGGAGCCGAACACCAGTGTTTCACCGGCCCAGCCGTAGTACAGCGGTTTCTTGCCGACCCGGTCGCGGGCCAGCCACAGGCAGCGCTCCGCGCGGTCCCACAGCGCGATGGCGAACATGCCGTTGCTGCGCTGCAGGGTCTCGTCGAAGCCCCATTCGGTGATCGCGGCGAGCAGTACTTCCGTATCCGAGTGGCCGCGGAACCCATGCCCCAGGACCTCCAGCTCGGCGCGCAGCTCGGCGAAGTTGTAGACCTCGCCGTTGTAGGCCAGCACGTAGCGGCCATCGGCCGAGGTCATCGGCTGATGCCCCAGCGGCGACAGGTCCAGGATGCTCAGCCGGCGATGCGCCAGCGCGATGCCGGCCGAGGCATCGGCCCACACCCCGCTGTCATCCGGGCCGCGGTGCACCAATGCGTCGCCCATGCGCCGCGCCTGTTCTTCCAGTGCTGCCTGCTCCCTTGCCGGAGCGGGCAGCAACATGCCTGCCAATCCACACATGTATCAATGGTCCTGCGCCAGCGCGAGGGCGGCGTTCAATACCGCATTGTCGCTTGGAAGCACGCACAATGCTGCCCCCGCCAGCGGCGTGTAGGTATCGGCCCCGCATACCCGCCGGATCGGCAGGTGCCCCAACCCGGCCTCGACCAGCGCGGTGATCACGCCCTCCCCCACCCCCGCGCTGTGCCGCCCCTCATCGACCACCAGCACCCGCTGGGCATCGGCAGCCTGGCCAGCGATGAAACCGGCATTGAGCGGCACCAGCCAGCGCAGATCGACCACCCGCACCTGCCAGCCCAGCTGCTGCTCGATCGCCCGTGCCGCCCGCAGGCTCATCGGCACGCCATTGCCGTAGGTGAAGATGACCAGGTCACTGGCCTCCGGCGCGTAGACCCGGCCCTCGCCGGGTACCAGTGCCTGGTCGGCGGCCGGATACGGGAACAGCCATTGGCCATCGCCCGGCGCGTGCAGGTCCTTGGTCATGTACAGCGCGATCGGCTCGAGAAACACCGCGGCCCGGCCGTCGACGGTCGCCAGCGCGGCCAAGGTACGCAGCATCATCGCCGCATCGTCGCCGCGCGAGGGACAGCCGACCACCAGGCCGGGGATGTCGCGCAGCGCGGCGATCGAGTTGTCGTTGTGGAAATGCCCGCCGAAGCCCTTCTGGTAGCCCAGCCCGGCAATGCGCACCAGCATCGGGTTGCGGTACTGATCGTTGGAGAAGAACTGCAGTGAGCACGCCTCGCCACGCAGCTGGTCAGCCGCGTTGTGCAGATACGCCAGGTACTGGATCTCGGGGATCGGCAGCATGCCCAGGTTGGCCAGGCCCTGTGCCATGCCCAGGATCATGGTTTCATCGAGCAGGGTATTGAACACACGGCGCGGCCCGAAGGCCTTGAGCAGACCCTTGCTGACTGTGTACACCCCGCCTTTCTGCGCGACGTCCTCGCCGAACAGCAGCGTGGCCGGGTACTTGGCCATCAGATCGTGCAGCGCCTGGTTGATCTGGATCGCCAGATGGCGCGGCGGCTGTGTCTCGGGCAGCTGCGCCTCACCTCCAAACGCGGCGGCACGCGCGTCATCGGCAGCCACCCGCGTGGCTTCGGCATGGACCGCCGCCGGCGAGTACGGCGCCAATGGTGCGATCACTTCCGCGAGATCGGTCAGTTTCGGGCGGCGATCCGCCTCGGCGGCCGCGGCGAAACAGCGCGCGCGCACGCGCTCGTACAGATCGAGCACCTGCGCGGCGGTCATCCACCCGGACTGCAGGGCGATCGCCGCCGAGCGCAGCAGCGGATCGCTGGCCTCGGCCGCGCACAGCTCCGGCAACGGCCGCCATTCGATCTCGAAATCGGTGCCGGCATGGCCCATCAAACGCGTGGTGCGCAGGTGCAGGAAGGTCGGGCGGCGGGTCTGCCGGCAATGCGCCAGCGCGCGCTCGACCTGCGCATGCCCCTCGACCAGATCCAGCCCATCAGCGAAGAAGTAATCCAGGCCCGGGCGGTGCGCGAAACTCTGCGCGATCCAGCCGTCCGGGGTCTTGACCGAAATGCCGATGCCGTTGTCTTCGCAGACGAACAGGATCGGCGCTGGCAGCCGCTGGTAGGCCGCCCACGCCGCCGTGTTGAACGCGGTCTGCGCGGTGGCGTGGTTGGCCGAGGCATCGCCGAAGGAGCAGATCACCACGCTGTCCTCGGGAATCGGCAGCGTGTGACCGATGCGTCGCCCGCTTTCGATGGCCAGCGCGGTGCCCAGGGCCTTGGGCAGGTGCGAGGCGATCGTCGAGGTCTGCGGCAATACCCACAGCGGCTTGCTGCCCCACACTTTGTGGCGCCCGCCGCTGGCCGGATCGTCCCGACTGGCCGCGAACGAGAGCGCCGCGTCCATCACCGGGTCCATGCCGGGCAGCTTGCGGAAGCGCTCGGCCATGAAACCGCCGGAACGGTAGTGCAGGAACGCCGGATCGGTGTGCCGGGACAGGCGCGCCACCAGCGCATTGCCCTCGTGGCCAGACGAACCGATCGTATAGAAGACCTTGTTCTGCACGCGCAGCACGCGCGCCATCAGGTCCAGATGGCGGCTGATCAGCTGCGACTCGAAGAGGTCGGCAAAGCCCTGCGCGTCCAGCGAACTGCCAGGCAGGATGGGGCTGCCGGGGGCTGGCCTCGGCGCAGGATCGCCACGCCACTGCTGCACGAAATCGATGAAGTTGGCGTCGCATATCTCGGCCCGGTTGAGGCCCTTCATGCGCGCGGGAATCGGATCGGGAACCACGGCAAACATGCATCACCCTCCGTGACGTGTTGCGTAGGCGGATAACCGGACGAACTCAGCGGGAATGCGCGAACAGGGCCTGCACCTCCGGCAGCGGTGTGGGCATGGGGACAAAGCGCGGCTGCTCGCGCACGCGCTGCAGCCAGGCCTGGACGGCCGGATACGGTGCCAGCGCGACGCCGCCATCCGCCGCGACATCGGTGTACGCGAACAGTGCGATGTCGGCGATGCCGTAGGCGCGGCCACTGAACCACGGCGCCGTGCCCAGATGCTCCTCCATCACCGCCAGCGCCTGGGCCGAGCGCTCACGCAGGCGCGGCAGCTCGGCACGGCGCGGTGACTCCAGCGGCGTCCAGCCGCTGATGAAGCGCGCGACCGCCAGGCATGGTTCGTGGCTGTACTGTTCGAAGAACATCCAGCGCAGCGTCTGTGCGCGCTCCCAGCCATCCGTGGGCAGATACGGTGTGCCCTCGGCCAGCCAGAACAGGATCGCGTTGGATTCGGGCAGCACACGCCCGTCATCGCGCTGCACCAGCGGCACCTTGGCATTGGGGTTCATCGCCAGGAAATCCGGCGTATGGGTCTGGCCGTGCGCACTGTCGACCTCGACCCAGTGGTAGCGCGTGCCCAGCTGCTCCAGCAGCATCCGCACCTTGTGGCAGTTGCCCGATACGGACATGCCGTACACCGTCAATGGAGCCCGCAACGACGTCATCGCTACCCTCTTGCGCATGCACCGCGGGCGGCTCGCCCGCGATGCCGAGTCTGGCCTCACCCGATCGCCCTTGCCAAGCGCGGGTGCAGCATCACCGTTGGCCGGCGCGGCGCTGCTGCCACTGCTGCCGCGACTGGCCCCAGATCTCTATCGGCTTGCCAGCGTGCGGCGGCGGCAGCTCGCCCATGCGCAACAGCGAACTGCCCAGCTTGCGCGCGACGACCTTGGAGTTTTCGTTGGCGGCATCGATGGTGTGGATGACCTCGTCCCAGCCCAGCGTGTCGAACGCCCAGTCCATGCTGGCCACCGCCGCTTCGGGCGCATAGCCCTTGCCCCAGCTCTCGCGGCGGATGCTCCAGCCGACCTCGGTGCCCGGCCAGTCCAGCGGCTGCCAGGGGCCCATGCGCCCGACCCACTCACCGCTGCTCTTTTCGATCACCGAAAACATCGAAAACCCGTACAGATGCCAGCTGCCGACCAGGCAGCTGAAACTGCGCCAGGCCTGCGACGGGGCCTGCACACCACCGAGGTGCTGCATCACCTCCGGGTCCGAGCAGAAGCGCAGGAAGGCATCGAAATCCTCGGCGCGCGGTGGGCGCAGGATCAGACGGAGGGTCTCCAGCTGGAGGTCGAAAATGCTCATGGCGTCCTCGTGTGTTGCATGCGTGCCGGCATGATCGCAGATGCCGTGATCGGCAGGCCGTGCGGCGCACCCCA
>DMZT01000210.1 GCA_003484865.1 Stenotrophomonas sp. | reverse complement strand
CGGTCGGCTCTACCGGGGTTCATGGGGGTAGAGCCGACCGTTGGTCGGCTGCCGTTGTTCGTACCGCCGGCCTCAGGCCGCCTGCGACTGCTCCCGGCGCGGACCTTCCTTCAACGCGCGGCCGACCAGGCCGACCAGCAGGTCCAGTTCTTCGCCGTCCATGCCGAAGTGCGGGGTGAAGCGCAGCGAGTTCTCGCCGCCATGGATCACATTGATGCCATGGTTGCGCAGCCACTCTTCGGTGGAGCCAGTGCCATAGCACTTGAACTGCGGGGCCAGCTCGCAGGAGAACAGCAGGCCGGTGCCCTGGACCTTGGTGATCAGCCCGCCCAGCTCGGTCTTGAGCTGTTCCAGCTTGCGCACGGCTTCCTCGCCGCGCACGCGGATGTTCTCGCGCACCTGCGGGGTCAGCAGCGACAACGTGGCGCAGGCCACGTCCAGCGCCCGCGGGTTGGAGGTCATGGTGTTGCCGTAGATGCCCTTGCGATACAGCTGCGCCGCATGCTCGGTCACGGCCAGCACGGAAAGCGGGAACTGGGCCGCGTTGAGCGCCTTGGAGTAGGTTTCCATGTCCGGCACATCCAGGCCTTCGAAGCCCGGGTAATCCACGATCGAGAGCACGCCGTGCGCGCGCAGGCCGGCCTGGATCGAATCCAGCAGCAGCAGGCTGCCGTGCTGGCGGGTCAGTTCGCGGGCCAGCGCATAGAACGCGGGCGGCACCGAGCGGCCGGGGTCGCCTTCGCCCATCACCGGCTCCAGGAAGACCGCCTCGATGAACCAGCGGTTCTGTTCGGCCTCGGCGAACACGCGCTTGAGCGCCTCCTCGTCATACGGCGCGATCGCGATCACCGTGTCCTCGCCGCGGTAGCTGGCCAGGTGCTGCATGTAAGTCTTGCGACTGGAATCGGAATACAGGCCCGGGCGGTCGGTGCGGCCGTGGAAGCTGCCCTTCACCACCACGCGCTTGATCTTCGCACCGGCGTGGCGGGCGCCTGGATCGGTCTGCAGCTTGGCGTTGACATCGGCGATGCGGGCGGCCAGCCCTACCGCTTCGGAGCCCGAGTTCAGGCACATGAAGTGGCTGTACGGGCAGCCGCCACGACGGTGGCCGATCTCCTTGCGCAACGCCTGGATGAAGCGCTGCTGGGACAGGCTGGGGGTCATCACATTGGCCATGACCTGCGGCGCGGCCATCGCCTGCATCACCGCCTCGGGGGTATGCCCGAAGCCGAGCATGCCGTAGCCGCCGGCGTCGTACAGCACCGCGCCCTTCAGGGTGACCACCCATGCGCCACGGGCGGCGAGGGCAACGTACGGGGTGACCGCATCATCGGCATAGAAATTGACGAACCCCTCCTGCATCGCATCGATCTGGGCGCGCTCGTCCAGTGCCAGCAGGCCGCCAAGATCGGCGCGCACGCGCTCGAATTCAGCGGCGGCGGCGTCGATGGCGGCGACCAGGGCGGGGTGGCCGGCGGCCAGGCGTTCGAGGGTGGCGTCATCCAGGCCGGTGGTGAGGCGGGTGCCGGGCTGGGCGCGGAGCGGGGCGAGACGTTCGATGAAGCTCATTGCAGATCTCCTGAAACGATGGCGGCACGGCGAAAAAGCAAAACGCGCGTCTATTCGCGCGCGCTTCGGGCATTCCTGCTCGTGCATCAGACTTCCGGCTCGATGCTAGCACGCGGTTTTTCGCGCGATAACCCCGTCAAAAACTGTTGCAAAGCAGCATTTTGCGCGACGTTTGGCGAATCCTTCGTTGCCACCGAGAGCCAGTCGTACAATGGCCGACATTGCCTACACGTTGCCGTGCGCTCCCTTGAAGAAGTCCGATTTCAACTACGACCTGCCGCCTGAACTGATTGCCCAGGCGCCGCTCGCCGAGCGCTCGGCCAGCCGCCTGATGGTGGTGCCGCCGGCCCCGGCCGCGTTTGATCACCGCCAGGTGCGCGATCTGCCCGACCTGCTGCAGCCCGGCGACCTGCTGGTCTTCAACGACACCCGGGTGATCCCGGCCCGTCTGTTCGGCCAGAAGGCCAGCGGCGGCCGTGTCGAGATCCTGATCGAGCGCCTGCTCGGTGGCCAGCAGGCCCGCGCGCAGGTCGGCGCCAGCAAGTCGCCCAAGCCAGGCAGCCGCATCGCGCTCGACGCCGGTGGCGAGGCCGAGGTGCTGGGCCGCGACGGCGAGTTCTACGTGCTGCAGTTCCACGTGCCCGAGGCGCTGGAGCAATGGCTGCTGCACGCCGGTCGGCTGCCGCTGCCGCCCTACATCCAGCGCGAGCCGGGCGTGGACGACCGCGAGCGCTACCAGACCGTGTTCGCGCGCGAGATCGGCGCGGTGGCCGCCCCGACCGCCGGCCTGCACTTCGATGAGGCCCTGCTGGCCACGTTGAAGGACAAGGGCGTGGCGTTCGGCCACGTGACCTTGCACGTGGGTGCGGGCACCTTCCAGCCGGTCCGCGTGGACGATCTGAAAGAACACGTGATGCACCGTGAGTGGCTGAACGTCGGGGCTGAACTGGTCCAGCAGGTGCGCCGCACCCGGGCTGCGGGCGGCCGGGTGATCGGCGTCGGGACCACCGTGGTGCGTGCGCTGGAAAGCGCCATGCGCGAGGGCGAACTGCTGCCCTACGCCGGGGAAACCCAGATCTTCATCACGCCGGGCTACCGGATCCGCAGCGTGGACGCGATGGTGACCAACTTCCATCTGCCGGAAAGCACGCTGCTGATGATGATCTCGGCGTTTGCCGGCCAGGCCCGGGTGTTCGAGGCCTACCAGGCCGCGATCGCGGAGAAGTACCGCTTCTTCAGCTATGGCGATGCGATGCTGCTGTTCCCGCAGGGGGAATGAGGGCAGCGGGGCAGGCGCGGCCGTTTTCGGCGACAATGGCAGACTATTTGCCCGAATGACCGCTCCATGTCCCGACTCCAGTTCCAGCTCCAGACCACCGACGGTCGCGCCCGCCGCGGCCGCCTGACCTTCCCGCGCGGGACCGTGGAAACCCCGGCCTTCATGCCGGTGGGGACCTATGGCTCGGTGAAGGGCATCCTGCCGGAGCAGATCCGCGCGCTGGGTGCGGAAATCATCCTCGGCAACACCTTCCATCTGTACCTGCGCCCGGGCCTGGACGTGATCGCCGACCACGGCGGCCTGCATGGCTTCGCGCGCTGGAACGGCCCGATCCTGACCGACTCCGGCGGCTTCCAGGTGTTCTCGCTGGCCCACCGCCGCAAGATCACCGAGCAGGGCGTGACGTTCTCCTCGCCGACCGACGGCGCCCGTGTGTTCCTGGGTCCGGAAGAGAGCATGCGCATCCAGAAGGTGCTCGATTCGGACGTGGTGATGATCTTCGACGAGTGCACCCCGTACCCGGCCACCGAGCCGGTCGCGCGCACCTCGATGGAGCTGAGCCTGCGCTGGGCGCAGCGCAGCCGTAACGCGCACGATGAACTGGGCAACGACGCGGCGCTGTTCGGCATCGTCCAGGGCGGCGTCCATCACGACCTGCGCAGCCGCTCGGCCGAGGGTCTGCAGCAGATCGGCTTCGACGGCTACGCCATCGGCGGCCTGGCCGTGGGCGAGCCCGAGCACGAACGCAACGCCATGCTCGACCATATGCACCCGATCCTGCCGGCCGATCGCCCGCGCTACCTGATGGGCGTCGGCCGCCCGGAGGATCTGGTCGAAGGCGTCGCCCGCGGCGTGGACATGTTCGATTGTGTGATGCCGACCCGGAATGCCCGCAACGGCCACTATTTCACCTCGTTCGGCACGGTCCGCATCCGCAACGCCCGCTACGAGCGCGACATGGACACCATCGAGCCGGGCTGCGGCTGCCATGCCTGCACCAGCGGCTATACCCGCTCGTATCTGCGCCACCTGGACCGCTGCAACGAGATGCTGGCGCCGATGCTGGGCACCATCCACAACCTCTATTACTACGAGAAGTTGATGGCCGACATGCGCGAGGCGATCGCGGCGGGAACCTTTACCGCCTTCCGCGAGTCCTTCTACGCGGCCCGTGGTGCGGTCACGCCCGCGCTGTAAAGTGACCCCCGCCAGCCGATCCAGCGCGCGAACCCTGCCAAACGGCCCAAGGACGAACTCCCGGGGCCATGGCATACTTCGAGGCTGACCCCCGTTTCGCGGCGACTCCCCGACCCTCAAAGAGGGCAGGGCGCCTCCCAACCCAAGGACACACTATGAACCTGCTCGCCTTCCTGATTCCCACCGCCAACGCCCAGGCCGCCGGTGGCCAGCCGCAGGGCATGGGTCTGACCACCCTGCTGTTCCCGATCATCCTGATCGCGATCATGTACTTCCTGATGATCCGCCCGCAGATGAAGCGCCAGAAGGAACACAAGGCCATGCTGGAGAAGGTCAAGCGCGGTGACGAAGTGCTGACCAACGGCGGCATCGCCGGCGTGGTCACCGACATCGGCGACAACTTCATCACCATCGAAGTGGCCGAGAACGTGCGCATCCGCGTGCAGAAGGGCGCCGTGGGCAATGTGCTGCCGACCGGCACGCTGAAGTCGGCCAACTGATCCACTCCCTTTCCGTTCAACCGCGGTGCCGGGACGGGCACCGCGCGGGACCCAAGCAATGCTCGAATTTCCACGCTGGAAGTATTTCCTCATCCTGATCGTGTTGGCGGTCAGTGCGTTGTACGCACTGCCCAACATCTACCAGAAGGACCCTGCCGTGCAGATCACCGCCAACCGTGGCGGGCAGATCGACGACGCCCTGCGCGACCGCGTGCTGGGTGACCTCAAGCAGGCCGGCGTGGAGCCGCTGTCGGTGGCCAAGGAAGGCGACAGCCTGATCGTGCGCCTGCCGACGCTGCAGGCGCAGACCGCCGCCAACGACGCCCTGCGCGACGAGATGGGCGAGGACTACGTGGTCGCCCTGAACCTGGCCTCCACCGTGCCGGAGTGGCTGAGCGACCTCGGCGCCAAGCCGATGGTGCTCGGCCTGGATCTGCAGGGCGGCGTGCACTTCGTGCTGCAGGTCGACCAGAAGGCGGCACTGGACAAGCGTCTGGACGCCTACGCCGAAGACGTGCGGACCAGCCTGCGCGATGCCCGCATCGCCTACCAGTCGGTTGAGCGTCGTGGCGACAACACCATCGTGGCCACCATCAGCCCGTCCGCCGGTGCCGATGCCGCCGCGCGCGCCCGCGAAGTCATGGTCAAGGCGCAGCCGACGCTGGGCTACGAGGTGGCGGGCAACCGCATCACCGTGAGCATGCCGGAGACGGAACTGACCGCGATCGCCAACGGCGCCATCGAGCAGAACGTCAACACGCTGCGCAACCGCGTCAATCAGCTCGGCGTGGCCGAGCCGATCATCCAGCGCCAGGGTGCCGACCGCGTGGTCGTGCAGCTGCCGGGCGTGCAGGACACCGCTGAAGCCAAGCGCATGATCGGTGCCACCGCGACGCTGGAGTACCGCGCCGTGGTCGAGGGCAATGCCCAGGACGCGATCACCAGCGGCCGTATCCCGCCGGAGGCCAAGGTCTACCAGCAGCGTGACAACCGTGGCCCGATCCTGCTCAACAAGCGCGTGATCGTGACCGGTGACCAGATGGTCGCCGCCCAGGCCACCACCGACCAGAACGGCGCTGCGGCCGTGAGCGTGACGCTGAACAATGTCGGCGGCCAGCGCATGTTTGATTTCACCAGCGCCAACGTCAACAAGCCGATGGCGGTGGTCTACACCGAACGCATCCCGACCGTGAACGTGGTCGATGGCAAGGAAGTGCGCAGCTTCCGCGTCAAGGAAGAAGTGATCTCGGTCGCCAACATCAACGGCGTGTTCGGCAAGAACTTCCAGACCACCGGCCTTGAGAAGACCGAGGCGGAAAACCTGGCCAAGCTGCTGAAATCCGGTTCGCTGGCCGCACCGATGGACTTCGTTGAAGAACGCATCGTCGGCCCGAGCCTGGGTGCGGAGAACGTCGAGCGCGGCGTGACCGCGGTCGGCTTCGCGTTCCTGTTCACGCTTATCTTCTTCACCGTGTACTACCGGATGTTCGGCGTGATCACCTCGGTGGCCATGCTGTTCAACCTGCTGATCGTGGTGGCGGTGATGTCGCTGTTCGGTGCGACGATGACGCTGCCCGGCTTCGCCGGTCTGGCCCTGTCGATCGGCCTGTCGGTCGACGCCAACGTGCTGATCAACGAGCGTATCCGTGAAGAGCTGCGGGCCGGCATGCCGCCCAAGACGGCCATCGTGGCCGGTTACGAGAAGGCCTCCGGGACCATCCTGGACGCCAACCTCACCGGCATCCTGGCGGGTGTGGCGTTGTATGCGTTCGGTACCGGTCCGTTGAAGGGCTTCGCCGTGACCATGATCGTCGGCATCCTGGCCTCCATGTTCACTGCAATCACCGTCTCGCGTGCCCTTGCCGTGCTGGTCTACAGCCGCCGCAAGAAGCTCAAGACCCTGGCCATTTGACGGGAAGCGAATAGAAACCATGAAACTTTTCCCGTTGCATCTGATCCCGAACGACACCAAGTTCGACTTCATGCGCACCCGCTGGGTGGCCATCGGTCTGGCGGCGCTGGTGTTCATTGCCACCATTGGCTGCATTGCCTTCAAGGGCTTCAACTACGCGCTGGACTTCACCGGCGGCACCGTGGTCGAAGTCCGCTTCGACAAGCCCGCTGACGTCGATGCCGTGCGCGACCATCTGGAAGGCGCCGGCTATGCCGGGGCCCAGGTGCAGAGCTTCGGCAGCGGCAGCAACCTGCTGATCCGTCTGCAGCCGCAGGAGATGGCGGAAGGCGAGAACGCCGGTGAGGCCAACAACCGCACCGCCGAAGCCGTGCAGAAAGCGATCTCGATGGAGGGCAACCAGGCCGCCATCGTGGGTGCCGAGTTTGTCGGCCCGCAGGTCGGTAAAGAGCTGGCGCTGAACGGCCTGTACGCAGCGCTGTTCGTGCTGATCGGCTTCCTGATCTACATCGGTTTCCGCTTCGAGTGGAAGTTCGCGATGGTGGCGATCATCACCACGCTGTTCGACGTGCTGGTGGTGGCGGGTTACTTCTCGCTGAGCGGCCGCGAGTTCGATCTGACCGTGCTGGCAGGTCTGCTGTCGGTGATGGGCTTCTCGATCAACGACACCATCGTGGTCTTCGACCGTGTGCGTGAGAACTTCCGCAGCCTGCGCGTGGAGCCGCTGGAAGTGATGAACCGGTCGATCAACCAGACGCTGTCGCGCACGATCATCACCTCGCTGGTGTTCTTCCTGTCGGTGCTGGCGCTGTACCTGTACGGCGGTGGTTCGCTGGAAGGGCTGGCGCTGAGCCAGATGATCGGTGCGGTGATCGGTACGCTGTCGTCGATCTTCATTGCCTGCCCGCTGCTGACGATGGGCGCGCTGGCGGTGACCAAGCAGGATCTGCTGCCGAAGGCCAAGGACGTGGAAGCGTTGGAGCGTCGTCCGTAAGGTTTCTGGTGGTGTGGAACATCTGAAAGGCCGCGCATTGCGCGGCCTTTCTTTTTGTTTGGGGCCAGAGCCGGAGTTAGAGCCGGAGCCGGAGCTGGAGCCAGAGCCAGAGCCAGAGCCGCAGCCAGAGCGGCGCCTTGGATGTTCACTATTGGAGGGCGACGGATAGCGCTGTGCTGGACCCGCCGTAAACCCATCCCTGGGGGCTCGTGAGCGCCATCCATGGCGCTCCAACGGTCCTGCACATCGCTATCCGTCACCCTCCAGACAGGGGGCTGGATGGCGGTTGGTAAGGCAGAGCGAAGCAAGGCAAAGCCACGCAAAGCAAAGCCACGCAAAGCAAAGCCACGCAAAGCAAAGCAACGGCACCCGCGCTGGCGTGGATCTACGTGGGGCAAGAATCGGCCTTGGCATTGGTGACTCTCTGCACGCGCGATCCTGGTTCGGCGACAGTCGGCCAATCTCCAAGAGTCAGCACCCAATGCACTCGTCACAGCGTCAGGTGTGGCAGGTAGAGCCACGCCATGCGTGGCTGCTCTCCCGTCCGCAGCGACCCTGCGTCGGGCAGGGGCCGGTGAGGGCAGGGCGGGACCGTCACCCGCATGGATGCGGGTGTCGAGCCTCCAGGGACGGATTCACGGCGCGTCCCGACCTGCCCTCACCGGTCCCAGGCCACGAGGAACATACACCCCCGTCGGTTGTACTAAGCAGCGCTGCGCACTACGATCCCTTGCGTTCCGCGCAGCCGCTCCGGTGGCGCGCGACCTCCCTTTTCATCGCGCCGGTCCGCCCTGCGCCAGTCCCCTCGAGGTTTACATGGTCATCAAACCGCGTGTGCGCGGCTTCATCTGCGTCACCACCCATCCCGTCGGCTGCGATGCGGCCGTCAAGCAGCAGATCGATTACATCCAGTCCAAGCCGAAGATCACCAATGGCCCGAAGAAGGTGCTGGTGCTCGGCGCCTCCACCGGCTACGGGCTGGCCGCGCGCATCACTGCCGCCTTCGGCAGCGATGCCGCCACGCTGGGCGTGTTCTTCGAGCGCCCGGGCACCGAGACCAAGCCCGGCACCGCCGGCTGGTACAACACCGCCGCGTTCCACAAGTACGCCGAGCAGGCCGGTCTGTACGCCAAGAGCGTCAATGGCGATGCGTTCTCCGATGAGGTCAAGGCCAAGGTCATCGAGCTGATCAAGCAGGACCTCGGCCAGGTCGACCAGGTGGTGTACAGCCTGGCCGCGCCGCGCCGCAAGCATCCCAAGACCGGTGAAGTGATCAGCTCCACGCTCAAGCCGATCGGTGCGCCGATCACGCTGCGTGGCCTGGATACCGACAAGGAAGTGATCACCGAGACCACGATCGAGCCGGCCACGCCCGAAGAGATCGCCGGCACCGTCGCCGTCATGGGCGGCGAAGACTGGCAGATGTGGATCGATGCGCTGCTCGAGGCCGGTGTGCTGGCCGAGGGCGCGACCACCACGGCCTTCACCTATGTCGGTGAGGAAATCACCCAGGCGATCTACTGGAACGGCTCCATCGGCGCGGCCAAGAAGGATCTGGACGAGAAGGTCGTCGGTCTGCGCCAGAAGCTGGCCCCGATCGGTGGCGATGCGCGCGTGTCGGTGCTCAAGGCGGTGGTCACCCAGGCCAGCTCGGCCATCCCGACCATGCCGCTGTACCTGTCGCTGCTGTTCAAGGTGATGAAGGCCAAGGGCACGCATGAAGGCTGCATCGAGCAGCTCGATACGCTGTACGACATCCTCTACGGCGGCAAGGACGCGGGCACCGCAACCGAGCGCCTGCGCCACGATCTGGTCACCGATGGCGGCCGCAAGGTCGAGCTGATCGATGACGCCGGCCGCCTGCGCGCGGACTACAAGGAAATGGCACCGGAGGTGCAGGGCGAGGTGGTCGCGCTGTGGCCGCAGGTGACCAACGAGAACCTGTACGAGATCAGCGATCTGGCCGGCTACAAGGCCGATTTCCTGCGTCTGTTCGGGTTCGGCGTGGAAGGCGTGGATTACGACGCCGATGTCGCCACCGACGTGAAGATTCCGAACCTGGTCGAGATGGCCTGATCGGAAGGAGGGATGCCGACCAACGGTCGGCATCTACCGGTGTGGTGCGCGCAGATGCCCACGCGCCGCGCCGTGACGCCCATGCGGCGCACCCGGATGCGCCGGCAGCGCACCCGGATGCGCCGGCAGCGCACCCGGATGTCCGGGAAGCCGTAGGTCACGACCGTTGGTCGTGACGC
>DMZT01000212.1 GCA_003484865.1 Stenotrophomonas sp. | reverse complement strand
TCATCCAGGAACAGGGTGCCGCCGTGCGCGGCCTGGAACAGGCCGGGCTTGTCCGCATGGGCGCCGCTGAAGCTGCCCTTCTTGTGCCCGAAGAACTCGCTTTCCATCAGTTCGGACGGAATCGCGCCGCAGTTGACCGGCACGAAGGCGCCCGGCGCACGCGCGCTCTGCGCGTGGATGGTGCGGGCGACCAGTTCCTTGCCGACGCCGGATTCGCCGAGGATGTAGACCGGCGCCTGGCTGCGCGCGACCTTGCCGATGGTGGCGCGCAGCACATCCATCGAGGGCGAATCGCCGAGCAGGCGTGCGGCCTGTTCCGGGGCGAGCGGCGCGGGCGCGGCGCGCTCGGTGTTGTTGAGTTCCAGTGCGTGCTTGACCAGGCCGCGCAGCACCGAGATGTCCACCGGCTTGCTGACGAAATCGAAGGCGCCGGCCTTCAACGCTTCCACCGCCAGGTCCATGCTGCCGAACGCGGTGATCATCGCCACCGGTGTGCGCGGGTAGTGCTGTGCGATCTCGGTGACCAGCTCGATGCCGTTGCCATCGGGCAGCCGCATGTCGGTGATGCACAGGTCGTACGGATTGCTGGCCAGCAGCTCACGGGCTTCGGCGAGGTTGGCTGCGGTGCTGATGCGCAGGCCCATGCGGCCCAGGGTCAGTACCAGCAGTTCGCGGATGTCACGCTCGTCATCGACGACGAGGGCGCTGCGGGTGTCATTCATAAGGAAGGAAGATAGCCGAGGGCGGTCGTTGGCGACAAATGTTTGACGGTGGCGTCCGGGTGTGCGCGGCTCATCCGGCCATCATCGTGTGGGGACCGGCCAGCACCAGCCGGAAACACGCACCGCCGGCAGGCACTGAGACGTACTCCAGCCGTGCCTGGTTGGCGCGGCACAGTTCGCGGGCGATATACAGGCCCAGCCCGGTGCCGTGCTCGGAGGTGGTGAAGAACGGGCGGAACAACTGGCTGGCAACCGTCTCGGGAATGCCGGGGCCGCGGTCCATCACATCGATGATGGCGGTGCGGTCCTGGCGCGCCACGCGCAGCCGCACGCGCGCCGGCTCTTCGGCCACGCGGCCGTACTTGAGCGCGTTGTGCACCAGCACGGTGAGGATCTGATGCAGGTGGCGCGGATCGACCAGGGCGTGCACCGAGGTCTCGCTGATGATCGGCTCCACGCTGTCGGTTTCCAGCGACAGGACCTGTTTGTACTCCAGCACGAAGCGGCGCACGAACGAGGCCAGATCCACGTTCTCCGGATTGGCACGCTCGCGCCGGGCCAGCCCGAGCACGCTTTCGACGATGCCGTTGGTGCGCTGGCACTGCTGGTTGATGATCTGCAGCAGGCGGCGGTCGGTGTCGCCGATATCGGTGGATTCTTCCAGCAGCTGGGCGGCGTAGTTGATTGCCGCCAGCGGGTTGCGGATCTCATGGGCCAGGCTGGCCGAGAAGCGCCCCATCGCCGAGAGCGTCAAGGACTCGGCACGCCGCGAGACCACGGTGGAGTCATCCAGGAACACCAAGGTGAGATCGCTGCCGGCCAGCAGGCGGGCAAAGCGTGGCTGCACTTCGGGCTGGTCCGGCGAGAGCTGCAGGGGCATCTCTTCGTTGGTCCAGCCGTTGCGCCAGCGCAGCAGCCGGCGGCTCAGCTCGGGCGAGGCACTGCCCAGTTCCAGCTTGCCGCTGCCACTGTTGCCGTCGGCATCGCCGAGCAGGGTGGAGGCGGCTTCGTTGGCCAGGGTGATGCGGTTGGCGCCGTCCACCACGATCACGCCGGTGCGCATGCGGCGGATGATCAGCTCGTTGATCTGGAACAGGTTGGCCACTTCATCGCCGCGCTGGTTGGCCAGCTGCTGGTTCATGCGGGCGCGGTTGCCGACCTGGTAGCTGATGAAGGCGATGGCCAGATAGCTGGTGACGAACATGGCCAGCTCGGCCAGGGTGCGGGTCGGGTCGCCGCCTTCGAGCTGCTTCCAGAGGTACTCGCCGGCGGTGGCGGTGCTGGCGGCAGCGGCCAGGCCCAGCCCCATGCCCAGCGGCAGCAGGGTCGCGGCGGCGGCGATGTTGAACAGCAGCGACATCGAGATGCCCGCGCTGGCGCCCGGCAGGGCGTGGGCGAGCAGGGTGGCGGCGATGATGTCGGCGGCCACGCTCCACCCCACGATGGTGCGCAGCCAGCGCTCGTTGCGCCCGAACAGCAGCACCAGCACGGCCACCACCAGGTAGCCGCTGGCCACGATGGTCGCCAGCGTCGGGTGGTCAGCGGTGCCGACCAGGCCGCTCAGCGGGCTGAACAGCAGCGCGCCGATGACGGTGGCCATCAGCAGGCGGTACAGCGCGAAGAAATACAGCTCGCGCCGCGGTATCGATTCGATGCGGTCGATCAATGAAGCACTGGGTGACACGCCGGAACTCCCCTTCTGGCACGGGGGCAGTGTAGGGGGTCCGGCCGGGTTTGGGGGCAGGCGGCGGGGGCGGGGCGTGTGAAGGCCGGGCGGTGTGCGGGCGCCGGCCAGCTGCGCGTCCGTGCCACAG
>DMZT01000211.1:2805-3078 GCA_003484865.1 Stenotrophomonas sp. | reverse complement strand
CGCCGCCAGCGCGGCCAGCTCTTCGGCGAAACAGACTTCCTCACGCCGGCGTGCCCAATACACCAGGTCCACCTGGCCCGGCATGCCGGCACCATCGAGTTGACGCAGCAGCGCGCGCATCGGGGTGATGCCGCTGCCAGCGGCCAGCAGCAACAGCCGCGCGCCAGAGGCCTTGGGCAAGGTCATTTCACCGAACGCCTGGCCCAGCTCAAAGACCTCACCGATCGCCGCGGCATGGGCCAGATGCTGGCTGACGGCACCGCCGGCGATGGC
>DMZT01000211.1:0-2634 GCA_003484865.1 Stenotrophomonas sp. | reverse complement strand
ACGGCACCGCCGGCGATGGCCTTGACGGTGATCGCCAAGCGACCGTCGGCCAGCACGGTCGGGCTGTAACTGCGCGACAGGCGGCGGCCATCGACTTCGACGCCGAGGGTGACGTGCTGGCCCGGCAGCAGACCACGGAAATGGCGGTTGGGCTTCAGCACCAGGGTGACGGCATCCGCGCTCTCGGCGGTGCGCGACAGCAGCCGGGCCAAGGGGCGGCGCAGCGTCCACAGCGGGTGCAGACGGGTGCCCCAGAAGTCGAACAGCGCTTCAGGGACCCAGCGGCGGGGGCTGGCGGCGTGACGGCGGGCGGCAATGCGCGGGACGGTGCTCATGGTTCGCACTATACGGCCGAGCATACGACTGTGTATACAGTTGTATATTGCCGGGACGGGCTATGATTCAGGGACTTGACCCCGCTGCCCCTGATGACCTCCCCAGACCTGCCCCTGCCCGCCTCCGACGACGCCCATCCCGCGCGCAAAGCCTCCATCTCCCGCGAGGATCTGCTGGCCGCGGCATTGGCCCTGATCGGCCCGCACCGCAGCGTCTCCACGTTGAGCCTGCGCGAGGTCGCGCGTGAAGCCGGGATCGCCCCGAACTCGTTCTACCGGCAGTTCCGCGACATGGACGAGCTGACCGTGGCCCTGATCGACCTGGCCGGGCGCTCACTGCGCACGATCATCGGCGAGGCGCGCCAGCGCGCCGCCTCCTCCGACCGCAGCGTGATCCGCCTGTCGGTGGAGACCTTCATGGAGCAGCTGCGCGCCGATGACCGCCTGCTCCATGTCCTGCTGCGCGAAGGCACGGCCGGCTCGGATGCGTTCAAGCATGCGGTGGATCGCGAACTGAATTACTTCGAAGACGAACTGCGGGTCGACCTGATCCGCCTGGCGGCCGCCGACGGCGCGCGGCTGCATGAACCGGCCCTGGCCTCCAAGGCGATTACCCGGCTGGTGTTTGCGATGGGTGCGACGGCGGTTGACCTGCCGCCGGAGAAGGATCCGGAACTGATCGAGCAGCTGACCCAGATGCTGCGGATGATCATCACCGGGGCGCGCACATTGGCGGGTAGTCCGCCGCTGCGCTGATCCGGCCTGCGGGCCGCGCACAAAAAAAAATGACGGCCCACGGGGCCGTCATTTTTGATCCTGTTGCCCGCCGCAACTGCAGCGCAGTGGGCGGCGCTTGATCAGCGGTACTGACGTTCGCAGCGACGCTCAACCACGCGATCACCATTCTTGGACTGCTGGTTGCCCTGGATCTGGCGGCCTGCGGCACCACCGGCCACGGCACCGGCAACCGTCGCCAGCTTCTTGCCGTTGCCGCCACCCACCTGGTTGCCCAGCAGACCACCCACGACCGCGCCGGTCGCGGTGCCGGTGATGCGGTTGGGATCCTTGGAATTCCGCTGGACCTCGACGTTGTGGCACACCACCTTGCTGCCGTCGTTGAAGCGGCGTCCCTCGTCCTTGGGGCCATAGGTCTGGGCGCCGGCAACGGCCGATACGGCGAGCAGACTGCCCAGGCACAACACGCGGAAGCTCGTCTTCATGGTCGATCCCTGTTTATGGAACATGGCTCGAGTGTCTGCCTGCCGGCGGCAAGCCCGGGTGAAGTTGCGTCCACGCCACGTCAACGCCAGCGGCGGCGTTCAGGCCGCAGCCATCCAGCCATGCGCGCTTACAGCCGCGCGCGGATCGTCTGCCGCAACGCCTCCAGATCCTTGGCGAACGCATCGATGCCGCTGGCCAGCTTCTCTGTCGCCATCGGATCGGCCGCCAGATCCGCCGCAAAGCGCGCCGCATCGATCGGCGTCACCTGCACCGACTCGGCCGCACCGGCCACCAGCCTGCGCGGCAGCTGGCCATGATCGGCGTCCAGCGTCTCCAGCAGGTCCGGCGAAATCGTCAGGCGATCGCAGCCGGCCAGGGCCTCGATCTGCGCCGTCGAACGGAACGACGCACCCATCACCACCGTCGGCGAACCACGGCGCTTGAACTCGGCATACACGCCGCGCACGAACACCACGCCCGGGTCTTCATCGATGCTGGCCGGCGCCTGGCCGTTGGCCACGTACCAATCCAGGATGCGGCCCACGAACGGCGAAATCAGGAACGCCCCGGCCTCGCTGCAGGCCAGCGCCTGGGTGGGATTGAAGATCAGCGTCAGATTGCAGTCGATCCCTTCGGCCTGCAGCTGACGTGCCGCTTCCACGCCTTCCCAGGTTGCCGCGATCTTGATCAGCACCTTGCTACGCGGCACGCCGGCCGCGTCGTACATGGCGATGAACTGACGCGCCTTGGCCACCGTGGCCGCGGTGTCGTGCGCCTGGTCGGCATCAACCTCGGTCGAGACCCGGCCCGGCACCAGGGTGCTGAGCAGGGTGCCCACGCCCACGGTCAGGCGATCGGCCACCGCGTGCACGATGGTCTCGCGCTCGCCCGCCTGCTCGCGGCCCCAAGCCAGCGCGCTCTCGATGAGATCGGCGTATACCGGCAGGTCCAGCGCTTTCTTCACCAGGGTGGGGTTGGTCGTGCAGTCGACCGGCTTCAAGCGCTTGATCGCCTCATAGTCGCCGGTATCGGCAACCACCACGGACAGATCACGCAGCTGGGAGAGTTTGGACAGCGA
>DMZT01000362.1 GCA_003484865.1 Stenotrophomonas sp. | reverse complement strand
GCGCCCGACCGTTGGTCGGGTCCCGTATACCTGTAGCGCCCGACCGTTGGTCGGGCGACCACCGAATCAAGAGTGCCTCGTGCCAAAGACCTTCCATCGAACCGACCGTGTTTCCGCCCAGATCCGCCGCGAACTGGGGACGCTCGTGCACAACGCCGTGCGTGTACACGGCCTGCCTTCGGTGAGCGTCTCCGACGTGGAAATCACCCGTGACATGGCGCATGCCAAGATCTTCGTCACCGCGCTGATGCCCGAACGTTCGGTAGAAGCCATGAAAGGCCTGAAGGAACTGGCCTGGGAGCTGCGGATGGAGCTGGCGCGTGCGATGAAGCTGCGCCACGTGCCCGAGCTGCACTTCCACTACGATGATTCGGTGGATCGCGGCGAGCGCATCGACAACATCCTGCGCGATCTGCCCGATACGCTGGCGGCAGAAAAAAGTCGGCAGGGCGATGACGGCGGCGAAGATGACGTCGACGAAGGCGAAGACGCCGACGAAGGCGACAAGAAAGCCTGATGGACCAACAGCCCGAAAGGGCTGTTGTCTTATGGGGCGGGGCCTGTCGCAGTGCGACCGCTCCGCCGGAGGCCGGATTGACCGGCAGCGCCACACGGCGCCGTTTTGAATTGAATGCATGGCACCCCGAATTTCATTCCGCCGCCTGGATGGCATCCTGCTGCTCGACAAGCCGACCGGCATGAGCTCCAACGCGGCCCTGCAGGTGGCTCGCCGCCTGTACCGCGCCGAGAAGGGCGGCCACACCGGCAGCCTGGATCCGCTGGCCACCGGGCTGCTGCCACTGTGCTTCGGTGAGGCCACCAAGATTGCCGGCCTGTTGCTCGGCTCCGCCAAGGCCTATGACGCCGAGGTGGTGCTGGGCCAGACCACCGATACCGATGATGCCGATGGCACCGTGCTGCGCGAGCGGCCGGTCCCGGCCATCAGTGCGGCCGAGCTGGAGGCGGCGCTGGCACCGCTGCGCGGTCGCATCCGCCAGCGCGCCCCGATCTACTCCGCGCTCAAGCAGGGCGGCGAGCCGCTGTACCTGAAGGCCCGCCGTGGCGAGGCGATCGAAGCGCCGGAGCGCGATGTGGAGGTCCACGCCCTGGAGGTGCTGGACCAGCAGCAGACCCGGCTGTCGCTGCGGGTGACCTGCGGTTCAGGCACGTACATCCGCAGCCTGGCCCGCGACCTTGGCGAGACGCTGGGCTGCGGCGCCCATATCGCCGGCCTGCGTCGGCTGTGGGTGGATCCCTTCCGTGAGGCGCCGATGGTCACCCTGGACATCCTGCGCGCCTTGGCCGAGCAGGGCGATGAGGCCGGCATGGAGGCCCTGCTGCTGCCGCTGGACGCGGGTCTGGCCCATTACCCGCGGGTCACGCTGGACGACGAGCAGGCCCGTCGGTTCCGGGTGGGGCAGCGCATCCGCGACGCCAGCTGGCCGCAGGGTGGGGTGGTGGTCTTCGGCCCGGCCGAGGCGATCCAGGGCCTGGGCCAGGTCGACGAGACCGGTCTGCTGGCCCCGCAGCGCCTGTTCAACCTCTGAGCGAGCGGGCCGGACGCCACCCCGGTCCTTGTTCCGGACGCCCGCGGACGTTACAATTCCGCGGCCTTTTCAGGCTTCCCGCGTTCTGCGGGTTCATCCTTTCGTTAACGGCGAGTCGCGCGGTACGTCAATGGGACGTTTCTGCGGGCCACGCATCCAAGAGAAAACAGATATGTCGATCGACACCCAGAAAGTCATTGAAGACAACAAGCGCAGCGCGGCTGACACCGGCTCCCCGGAAGTCCAGGTCGCTCTGCTGACCGCCCGCATCGAACTGCTGACCGGCCACTTCAAGACCCACAAGAAGGATCACCACAGCCGTCGTGGTCTGCTGCAGATGGTCAACCGCCGCCGCAGCCTGCTCGACTACCTGAAGAAGAAAGACGCTCCGCGTTACAAGGCCCTGATCGAAAAGCTCGGCCTGCGTCGCTAAGCACGAACCCCCACCGCGGCGCAGGAATGCGCCGCGGTTTTGTTTTGGCAGTACCGCATCAAACGTATGGGCCGGACAACCGGTCACCCGTCGGCGGCAAGGGTCGCCAGCGGTCCATTGAAGAAAGCATCATCCAAGGAAACCCCCGTGGCAAAAATCACCAAAACCTTCCAGTACGGCAAGCACACCGTCACGCTTGAAACCGGCGAAATCGCCCGTCAGGCCGGCGGTGCCGTCATCGTCAAGTTCGACGACACCGTGCTGCTGGTCTCCGCCGTTGCCGCCAAGAGCGCGCGTGAGGGCCAGGACTTCTTCCCCCTGACCTGCGACTATCAGGAGAAGTTCTACGCAGGTGGCCGTATCCCGGGCGGTTTCTTCAAGCGCGAAGGCCGCGCGACCGAAAAAGAGACGCTGATTTCGCGCCTGATCGATCGCCCGATCCGTCCGCTGTTCCCGGAAGACTACAAGAACGAAGTTCAGATCATCGCTACCGTGATGTCGCTGAACCCGGACATCGACGGCGACATCGCCGCGCTGATCGGCGCCTCGGCTGCGCTGTCGCTGGCCGGTACCCCGTTCAAGGGTCCGATCGCCGCCGCCAAGGTGGGTTACAAGAACGGTGAGTACATCCTCAACCCGACCGTGACCGAACTGAAGGATTCGGAGCTGGAACTGGTTGTCGCCGGTACCGCCAACGCCGTGCTGATGGTGGAATCCGAAGCCGCGCTGCTGTCCGAAGACGTGATGCTGGGCGCTGTGACCTTCGGTCACCGCGAAATGCAGAAGGTCATCAACGCGATCAACGAGCTGACCGTGGAAGCCGGCACCAAGCCGTCTACCTGGGAAGCCCCGGCCAAGAACGACGTGCTGATCAGCGCCCTGCAGGAAGCCATCGGCCCGCGTCTGGGCGAAGCCTTCCAGGTGCGCGACAAGCTGCAGCGCCGTGACGCCATCTCGGCGATCAAGAAGGACGTGGTCGAGTCGCTGGCTGGCCGTGTGGCCGCCGAAGGCTGGAACCCGGCCGAGCTGTCGAAGGAATTCGGCGAGCTGGAATACAGCACCATGCGCAACTCGGTGCTCGACACCAAGGTCCGCATCGACGGCCGTGCGCTGGACACCGTCCGCCCGATCTCGGTGAAGACCGGCATCCTGCCGCGTACCCACGGCTCCTCGCTGTTCACCCGCGGTGAAACGCAGGCCATCGTGACCATCACCCTGGGCACCGCCCGTGATGGCCAGGTCATCGATGCCGTCGCCGGTGAGTACAAGGAAAACTTCCTCTTCCATTACAACTTCCCCCCCTACTCGGTGGGTGAGACCGGCCGCATGATGGGCCCGAAGCGTCGCGAAATCGGCCACGGCCGTCTCGCCAAGCGCGGCGTGCTGGCAGTGATGCCGTCGCTGGAAGCCTTCCCGTACACCATCCGCGTGGTCTCGGAAATCACCGAATCCAACGGCTCCTCGTCGATGGCCTCGGTCTGCGGTTCCTCGCTGGCCCTGATGGACGCCGGCGTGCCGGTGAAGTCGCCGGTGGCCGGTATCGCCATGGGTCTGGTCAAGGAAGGCGAGCGCTTCGTCGTCCTGTCCGACATCCTGGGTGACGAAGATCACCTGGGCGACATGGACTTCAAGGTCGCCGGTACCGCTGAGGGCATCTCCGCCCTGCAGATGGACATCAAGATCGAAGGCATCACCGAAGAGATCATGAAGCAGGCACTGCAGCAGGCCAAGGCTGGCCGTCTGCACATCCTGGGTGAAATGGCCCACGGCCTGACCGCCCCGCGCGAAGAGCTGTCGGACTACGCGCCGCGCCTGCTGACCATCAAGATCCACCCGGACAAGATCCGCGAAGTGATCGGCAAGGGTGGTTCCACCATCCAGGCCATCACCAAGGAAACCGGCACCCAGATCGACATCCAGGATGACGGCACCATCGTCATCGCGTCGGTCAACGCCATCGCTGCGCAGGCTGCCAAGGCCCGCATCGAGCAGATCACCTCGGACGTCGAGCCGGGCCGCATCTACGAAGGCAAGGTCGCCAAGATCATGGACTTCGGTGCGTTCGTCACGATCCTGCCGGGCAAGGACGGTCTGGTCCACGTGTCGCAGATCTCCAGCGATCGCGTCGAGAAGGTCGGCGATGTGCTGAAGGAAGGCGATGTGGTCAAGGTCAAGGTGCTGGAAGTCGACAAGCAGGGCCGTATCCGCCTGTCGATGAAGGCCGTCGAAGAAGGCGAGGGCGCCCCCGCCGCCGAGTAATCGGCCAACGCCGATCTCGCGGTAGGTGAGGACCGTTGGTCCTCACGCTTCCCGGTCGGTAGGCGAGGACCGTTGGTCCTCACGCTTTCGCAGACAAGAAAAAGCGGGCTTCGGCCCGCTTTTTTTGTGCCCGCATGTCCAACCAACGGCGCCGGTTCGCGGTGGAGTGCCATGCCATGCCACGCATGGCTGCCGTTGGGTGGGGGCGCATTACGCCAGATAGCGAGATACCTCGATCAGATTCCGGTCCGGATCGCGGAAATACACCGACAGGATCGGTCCGGTGGCACCCGTCCGCTGGACCGGTCCTTCTTCGACGGTCACGCCCTGCGCCTGCAGGTGCGCCAGGATCTCGTCCATCGTCGCGTAGGTGATCAGGCACAGGTCCGCCGAGCCCGGTGTCGGCCGTTCGGCCTTGGGGTCGAATTCGTTGCCGTGCGCATGCAGGTTGATCTTCTGCAGGCCGAAGCGCAGCGCCTTGCGCCCCTCGCCGAAGGTATCCACCTCCATGCCCAGCACGCGGTGGTAGAACTCACAGGTCGCGGCGACATCCGCCACGGTCAGGACCAGGTGGTCCAATCGGTCGATATGCAGGTCGGTCATCGGTGTCACGCAGCAAGCAGTCACTATCGCTGAACTGTAAAACCGATGACGCAAGGCGGGGGTGAACACCTGTCGCCGTCAGGCAGGCGCGCATGCAGGCATGCAGGCATACATGCGGGCGGGCGGGCCGCGCGGCAGAGCGGGACAGACCGCGCGGTCGTCCGCTGTGGGCGGCGACTTCGAGTGACGCGTCCGTGGCGTGTACCGCGTGTTGCCGTACGGCCTGTGGACAGCCGCCAGGCCTGCGTGGGTCAGCCGTCAGTGTCCGCTGGACGGATTCGCAGGACATCACCGCGCAAAGCGCCCACGCACCACAGCACGCTGCTAACGTGGCTTCGCCTTCGCCCCGGGAGATCCCATGTTCCGTCCAACCGTCGCTGTCCTGGCCGTTCTGATCGCCAGCGTGATGCCGCAGGCCGCCTCTGCCATGGAGTCGTTGCCCAAGGTGATCGGCGCGTACTACCCGGGGGGGTCGGCGGACCGCTACCCGGTGGAGACCATTCCGGCCGATACGCTCACCCATCTGTTCTATGCGTTCGCCACCATCGACCAAGGTCAATGCGCGGTCGCGCCGCAGGCCGATGCGCATTTCAGGGCACTGGCCGCGCTCAAGCGTGCGCATCCGACGCTGCACACCCTGATCTCGATCGGCGGCTGGAACGCGGGCGGGTTCTCCGATGCGGCGCTGACCGCGGAAAGCCGCGAACGCTTCGTGGCCTCCTGCGTGGCGATGTTCTTCGAGCGCCATCGCGGCAGCTTCGATGGCGTGGACATCGACTGGGAGTTCCCGGTATATGGCGGCCCGACCCAGATCACCGACCGCCCGGAAGATCGCCGCAACATGACCCTGCTGGTGCGCGAGTTCCGCCGCCAGCTCGATTCGCTGGACAAGAAAGACGGCCAGCACCGGCTGGTCACCGCCGCGCTGCCTGCCGGCCGCGTGCAGACCGATGGCCCGTATGATCCGGCCCGCAGCTACGAACTCAAGGAGCTCGGCCGCGCGCTCGATTTCATCAACTTGATGAGCTACGACATGGGCACCGGCTTCTCGGCGGTGTCCACCTTCAACGCGCCGCTGCATGAGGTGCCGGAAGATCCGCTGGCGCCGGAATTGAAACGCTGGAACAGCGTGGCCGGGGCGGTGTCCTACTACGAGCAGCACGGTGTGCCGAAAGACAAGCTGGTGCTCGGCGTGCCGTTCTACGGCCGTGGCTTCCAGCTGGAGGGCGATGCCAACCAGGGCCTCTACCAGCACTACAGCGCGCCGCATCCGGCCGGCGACTGGCGGCAGATCCAGGCCAGCATGCTCGGCCAGCCCGGCTGGGAGCGGCACTGGCACCCGGTCGCGCAGACGCCGTGGTTGTACAACGCCACCGGGAAGGTCTTCGTCAGCTATGAGGATCCGACCTCGATCGGTCTGCGCGCCACCTTCGCCAAGGACAGCGGTCTGCGCGGCGTCTTCATGTGGGAGCTGACCGGTGACGACGCGCAGGGCAGCCTGCTCAAGGCCATGGTGGCGCCGTTCCGGGAACCTGCGAAGTAAGCGCGCCGAAGGCCGCCGCCACGCACGCGGCGTGCCCTATGCTTGCCGCCATGGAGACCGTCCGCCTGCTGGATCTGCACATCGACCGCCCTGCCCAGCAGGTGCGGCGAGGGGATCAGGTATTGCCGGTCGGCGGGTTGAGTTGGCGGCTGCTGGACTGCCTGCTGGCCCACGGCAACGCCGTCGTCGATTTCGACACGCTCGCCGATCAGGTCTGGGCACCGGCGGTGGTCGGCGAGGATGCGATCAGCCAGCGGGTGAAGCTGCTCCGGCAGGCGCTGGGCGATGACGGCCGTCGGCCGCGCTACGTCCGCTCGGTTCGTGGCCGTGGCTACCAGTTGTGCGCCTCGCCGCAGCCGGTGATGCGTGATGCCGTTGCCAGCGCCGGCACGGAGGGCGCTCCCGTCGCACCTGGCGCGCGGTGGGTCTGGCTGGCTGGGGTAACGGTCGTCGCTGCTGCCGTCGTGTTCGCCTTGGTACGTCCCGCCAGCGCACCGGCGTCGCCAGCGGAGGCGGTGCTGCAGCGCGCCGCCTATTACGCGGGCATCGGCCAGGCCAGCAACAACGAACGGGCGATCGCGTTGTACCGCCAGGCGCTGCAGATCGACCCTGAATCGCTAAGCGCACGGCGTGGACTCGCCCGAGCGCTGGCGGCCGATGCCTGCTTGTTCAACGGCGCGCGCGAGCGTGCGCAGGAGGCGCTGGTGTTGAGCAGCCAGCTGGTGCTCAAGGCGCCGGAAGATGCCGCCGGCTGGGCCGCACGCGGCTATGCCCACGACTGCCTCGGCGCGATGTCGCACGCCATGGCGGACTACCGGCAGGCACTGCGGCGCGACCCGGGTGACGAGCGCACGCGCGCATCGCTGGCCTATCTGCAGCAGGAAAAAGGCGACCTCGCGCAGGCCTTGCAGGACAACCTGTCACTGCGCGCGCCCGAGCGGGTTCGCTTCCGCGACGTACAGGTCGCACGCGAACTGGAGCTGTTGGGGTTCACCGATGCGGCCGCTCGCCGGCACGCGCACAACTTCCAGCTCTATCCGGACAATGTGTTCGCCAACATCGCCTGGCCGCACAGCCTGTTGGCAATGGGGGAGTCGGCAAAAGCACAGCAGGCGCTGGATCAGGCACTGGCTCGCGGGACGCCACATCCGCAGTTGCTGCGCCTGCAGGGCGAGATGCTGCTGTTGAGCGGGAATCGGAAGGGCGCCGCCGAAGCCTTCGAGCAGAGCCGGGCATTGCGCCCGCAGCAGTCGATGGGGCAGACCCTGGCCGGCCTCTATGGCGATCCGGCGCCTGCCCCGACCTGGATCGCCGAGCGCCTGCAGATGCTGGAAGGGCAAGGCGATGATGGCTGGTCCGACACCGCACTGGAGCGTGCGATGGTGCTGCAGGCCCAGGGCGATGAGGCCGCTGCGCTGGTGGCCCTGCATCACGCGGTGAACGCCGGCTTCCGCGACGCGGCGTGGTTGCGCGCCACCCCTTTGTTTGCGCCGCTGCACGGTGCGGCCGGCTGGCAGGAACTGCTCGACACCATCGAGAAAGACGTATCCGCCCAGCGCGCCCGGGTGTTGGCCGCTCCATGGCGGCCAACAGACCTCGACGGCCTCAGCGCAGCGCGGGCAGCAGGAACTCGGTAAGGATGCGGCGCGACTGCGGGTGGGCGTAGCTGCGGTTGTAGGCCTGGCTGGTGATCACCGCGACCAGCTTCTTGCCGGGTATCACGAACACGTAGTTGCCGCCGTTGCCGGACATCGTCCACACGGTGCTGTCGTGCCCGTCGACCGGAAGCTTCAGCCCCCACCATTGATAGCCGTAGTCGCTGCCATCACCGGCGGTGGCCTGCGCGCTGAGCATCGCCCGCACATAGCGGGTCGGGATCAATTGTTTGCCTTGCCAGCGTCCCTCGGCCAGCACCAGTTCGCCCAACCGTGCCAGGTCCCGGCTGCGGTAACGCGTCCCACCGCCGCCCATGCCGATGCCTTCCGGTGAGCGGTTCCACGTGCTCGTGGTGATGCCCAGCGGGCGCTCCAGCACCTGCGCGGCGTAGTCGGCCAAGGGCCGCTTCGTGGCCTGTTCCAGTACTGCGCCGAGCACGAAGGAATTGGCCGTGCAGTAGGCATGCGCGCGGCCGTGCGGGCTGTCTTCCGGTCGCGTCATCCACGGTGCGAAACCCTTGACCGGCAGCGACAGCGCGAAGTCCAGCCAGTGCTCGGTCACGTACATGCGCTCTTCATTGCCGGCCGAGAACGCATTCTCGTCATCGCACTCCCACAGCGTGCTCATGGTGAGCAGGTCTTCCACCGTCATCGCGCGCAGCCGGGGATCGACGGGATGGCCAGCGGTGAACGCGGGGAAGTAGTCGTACACACGGGCCTGTACGCCGGGCAGGGACCCGTCGCCGATGGCCGCGCCGACCAGCATCGCGGTCACGCTCTTGCTGGCCGAGCGCACGTCATTGAGGGTCTCCGCCGTGCCGCCGTTGAAGTAGCCCTCGTACGCCACCTGGCCGTCCACCTGCAGCAGCACGCTGGTGATCTGTTTGATGTCCTGGCTGGCGATCGCCGACTCCAGTGCGGTGATCCGGGCGCTGTCCAGCACCGCGGGTGCGGCGGAAGCAACCAGTGGCAGGGCGGCCGCCAGGGCGAAGACCAGGGCGGCAAGTCGGTGTCGGTAGGGGTGCATGAGCAAGGCTCCTCGAGATGAGGGCCGACTACGCCATGACGCGGTCTGAAGTGCTGGAAAGGCGTCTGAAGAATTCTGAAAGCCCGCCGCAGCAGGCCTCCAGGGTCATCAGCGCGGTGCACTCCAGACGCTGTTCGGGTCGCCCTGCCGCGCGCGGCGCAGGCTCGCCCGTGCCAGCGTGGCAAATCCGAATGCCAGTGCGAGTGCCGCCGCATCCACCCAGAACAGCGGCCAGTAGCCACGTGCCGCGCTCACCCATGGCCAGTAGCCGGTCAGGCCGCCGTGCACCACCGACACCAGTGCGGTGCTGATGGCGGCTGCCCACAGCAGCTCACGGGCCGCCTGGTCGGGGCGGCGCAGTGCCGCCCACAGTGCACACGCGGCCCAGGTGGCGAAGCATATCCAGCGGATCCCGTGATCGACCGCCTGCGGCGCGACCTGCTCCAGGATCTGGGCGCCCACGAAGCTCGCCGAGACTGCCACGCACAGCCCGATGCAGACCCCCACCGTGGCCCGGGCCATGTTGATCTGCGCGCGCCCCTGTTCCACCTGGCGCCGTTTGCGACGCGATTCGATCCACAGCAGGTTGCCCGAGTAGAACAGGAAGGCGCCGCCCAGGCCGAGCAGGAAGTACAACCACACCACCACGCCATTGCCGAACTCGCCGAAGTGCAGCGCGTAGGCCGCACTGAGGGTGGCGTGGTTGGCATCGCGCTGGCCGGGCAGCTGGCTGCTCAGCAGGCGGCCGGTGGCCGCATCCAGGCCGACCGCGCCGAGCGGCCCCAGGGTGCCCCCGGATTCGCCGGTGATCTCGATCGTCGCGTTGGCATCGCCGGCATGGGCGAGTTTCAGGAAGGCTGGTTCGAAATCGGCCACGCCCTGTGCGCGCGCCACCTCGATGGCGCGGGAATGCAGCATGCGCAGGTTGGTTTCATCGCCGGGCTGGCCGCTGGGCTCGCGTACCGGCGCGGTGTCCATCGCTGCCGGCACCGACTGCAGCAGCTTGCCGTCGAAGATCAGCGGATTCAGCGCCGCCATCTGCAGGAAGATCAGGCAGAGCAGCGCGCCGGTGACCGCGAACATCAGATGGAAGGGCAGGCTGAGCACGCCGATCACGTTGTGCGCGTCCTGCCACATCTGCTTGAGGTTGCGGCCCGGGCGCAGTGCGAACAGATCGCCCAGCAGTCTGGGCAGGTGGATGACCAGGCCGCTGAGCAGGGCCACGCCATACAGCAGGCTGACGATGCCCATCAGGTAGGTGCCCGCGACCGGCAGGCCCAGGCTGTAATGCAGCTCGTTGACCAGCTCGGCCAGTCCGGTCTGTGGCGGGGTCACGCTGCCGTCGTAATGGTCCAGCCAGGCGTACAGCCAGGTGCCCTTGGCATCCTGCCAATACGCGATCGGCTGTGGATGATCCGCCCCCGGGAAGGTCATGCCCACATGGGCGCGTGCGGCCGGATGGCGCTCGAGCACTCCCTCGAGCAGGCGCTGCGCGTCGTCCAGGCTCGCGGCCGGGGTATCCACCGCATGCGGCGTCTGCCACAGCGGCAGATCGTGGTGGAACAGGGTCAGCGCACCGGCGTAGAACGCCACGAACAGGGCGAAACCGGCGACCAGGCCGACCCACGTATGCAGCGTGGTGAAGGTGCGCAGGGTCTGGGAACTGAACTTCATCGTATCGCTCTCATTGCACCGCGCCGGTCAGGCGCAGCAGCCACAACAGGCCGAATCCGGCCAGGGCGGTCGAGCTCATCACGGCCCACGCCCGCAGCCCGGTGCGGAAGCTGAAGGCCCAGATCGCCGCCAGCATCCACAGCGGAATGAAGGCGATCAGGCTGGGCACCAGCGCGCTCTGCCACGGCCCCGGCGGCAGCCAGGCGACCAGGCCGGTGGCCGCGGCCGCGACGAAGAATCCCGCCAGGAGGCCGGCGCCCGCGCGGACCCACATCAGCGCATCACCTGTGCCGGACGATGCCACGCGGCCAGCAGCGGCAGCAGGACTGCCACCAGCATCCAGCTGCACAGCATCA
>DMZT01000365.1 GCA_003484865.1 Stenotrophomonas sp. | reverse complement strand
GTAGCTGCTGATCACGCTGCAGGCGGCCCCGGCCACACGCTTGCTCACATAGCTGGGAATGCCGTCACTGCCGACGCACTTGTACAGGGTGCCCGCACTGGCCGGCATAGCGGTCAGCGCAGCCAAGGCCAGCGCAGCGATCCCCAACATCCCCTTCATGAGCGGGAGTGTCCCCAATTCGCCGGGGATTGCCAAGGGGGGAGCCCGACCCGGCTACAATGACCTGCTCACCGCAGCCATCCGGCTGCCTGCCCGCCCACCCGACTGGAATAAGCGCCATGACCGGGACGCCAGCTTCGACCGCGCCGACTTCGGCCGGTTCTGCCTTGCCTGCCTCTGCTCCGCCCAGCTCCGCCCCCCGCCCCGATCTGCTCCCCCTGCCCGGCGCCAGGCCGCAGGTGACGGGTCCGGTGCGCGGCAAGCTGTACATCAAGACCCACGGTTGCCAGATGAACGAGTACGACTCGACCAAGATGGCCGCCGTGCTCGCCGCCTCGGAAGGGCTGGAACTCACCGACGACCCGGCCGAGGCCGACGTGTTGTTGATGAACACCTGCTCGATCCGCGAAAAGGCGCAGGAGAAGGTGTTCAGCCAGCTCGGTTACTGGAAGGCGCTGAAGAACAACGGCCGTGGCGTGATCATCGGGGTCGGCGGCTGCGTGGCCTCGCAGGAAGGCGAGGCGATCATCAAGCGCGCGCCACACGTGGATCTGGTGTTCGGCCCGCAGACCCTGCACCGCCTGCCGGAGCTGATCCGCCAGCGCCGTGAATCGGGCAAATCGCAGGTGGACATCAGCTTCCCGGAGATCGAGAAGTTCGATGCCCTGCCCGAGCCGCGTGCCGAGGGTGCCTCCGCGTTCGTCTCGATCATGGAAGGCTGCTCGAAGTACTGCTCGTTCTGCGTGGTGCCCTACACCCGCGGCACCGAGGTCAGCCGCCCGTTCGAGGACGTGGTGGTGGAAGTGGCGCAGCTGGCCGCCCAGGGCGTGCTGGAGATCAACCTGCTCGGCCAGAACGTCAACGCCTACCGCGGCCCGTATGGCGACGGCGAGTTTGCCGACCTGGGCTTGCTGATCCGCACCATCGCCGAGATCGACGGCATCGGCCGGATCCGCTTCACCACCTCGCACCCGCTGGAGTTCAGCGATTCGCTGATCGATGCCTACCGCGACGTGCCGCAGCTGGCCAACTTCCTGCACCTGCCCGTGCAGGCCGGCAGCGACCGCGTGCTCTCGGCGATGAAGCGTGGCTACACCGCGCTGGAATTCAAATCCAAGATCCGCAAGCTGCGCGCGGTGCGTCCGGACATCTCGATCAGCTCGGATTTCATCGTCGGTTTCCCCGGCGAGACCGACGCCGAGTTCGAGAAGACCATGAAGCTGATCGAGGACGTGGGCTTCGACCAGAGCTTCTCCTTCATCTATTCACGGCGCCCGGGTACCCCCGCGGCGGATCTGGAAGACACCACCACCGATGCGGAAAAGCACGCGCGCCTGTCGCGCCTGCAGGCCCGGATCAACGAGCAGGCCGCGGCCATTTCGGAAAAGATGGTCGGTACCGTGCAGACCGTGCTGGTGGAAGGCCCCTCCAAGCGCAACCCGAACGAGCTGACCGGCAAGAGCGAGAACATGCGCTCGGTGAATTTCCCGGGGCACCCGCGCCTGGTCGGCCAGTTCGTGGATGTGGTGATCACCGAGGCGTACAGCAACTCGCTGCGGGCGCGGATGGTGACGGCAGACTGAGCGGGATGGCCGGACGTCGGTCCGGCCATCGTTGACGCTTTTTTGACCACGCAATTGAACCCATTGCCGCAGTAGGGCTGGCGCCACCTATCCACAGGTTGCTGCACCGGCATTGCACAGCCCCTGTGGAAAACCACTTTCCGCCGGTGCTGTAGCGGCGGCCCCATACCCGCGCTACCCTGTTCTCCCTTTCCCTGCTTGCGGCCCGGTCGGCTGGACCGGCGGCCGCCGGACGCAATGACCGCACTCGCACAACGCGACTTCACCCTCACCCCGGAAGACAACGAGCGCCTGGCCAACATGGCCGGCCCGTTCGATGAACATCTCCGCCAGGTGGAACTCAAACTCGGCGTGGAAATCGCCAACCGTGGCCACGTGTTCCGCGTGACCGGCCCCAAGGCCGTGGTGGCCGATGCGCAGGCGCTGATCGAAGCGCTGTACGCCGAAGCCGGCGACGTGGTGTTCGACAGCCATGCCATCCACCTGCGGCTGAACCAGGCCAACGTGGAGCATGTGGTCGAGCGCGCCTACGAGGCCCAGGAAGTGGCGATCAAGGTCAAGCGCGGCACCGTGCGCGGCCGCGGCGCCAACCAGGCCCGCTACCTGCATCAGATCACCACGCACGACATCAACTTCGGCATCGGCCCGGCCGGCACCGGCAAGACGTTCCTGGCCGTGGCCAGCGCGGTGGAAGCGCTCAATGAAGCGCGCGTGCAGCGCCTGATCCTGGTCCGCCCGGCGGTGGAAGCCGGCGAGAAGCTGGGCTTCCTGCCCGGTGACCTGAGCCAGAAGGTGGACCCGTACCTGCGGCCGCTGTACGACGCGCTGTATGAAATGCTCGGCGTGGAGAAGGTGCTCAAGCTGCTGGAGAAGAACGTCATCGAGATCGCGCCGCTGGCCTACATGCGCGGCCGCACGCTCAACGATGCATACGTGATCCTGGACGAAGCGCAGAACACCACGGTCGAGCAGATGAAGATGTTCCTGACCCGCCTGGGCTTCGGCTCCACGGCCGTGGTGACCGGCGACCTCACCCAGACCGATCTGCCCAAGCACGTGAAGTCCGGCCTGCGCGATGCGATCGATGTGCTGCGTGATGTCGAGGGCGTGAGCTTCACCTTCTTCGAAGCGCGCGACGTGGTCCGTCACCCGCTGGTGGCCCGCATCGTCAGCGCCTACGACCGCCGCGATCTGCAGCAGGTCCAACCCGGAGCGACCCCATGACCCGTGGTCCCGTGCGACTGGACGTCGCCATCAGCTACGCCCTGCCCCGCGCCGGTCTGCCCTCGGCGGTGAGCTTCCGCAAGTGGGTGGCCGCCGCCCTGAAGGGCCGCATCCGCGAGGCCGACCTGGCGATCCGGCTGGTCGATGCGAAGGAGGGCCAGTCCTTGAACCGGCACTACCGCGGCAAGGATTACGCGACCAACGTGCTCAGCTTCCCGGCCGAACTGCCGGAGGGCCTGCCCAAGGGCGTGAAATTCCCGCTGCTCGGCGATCTGGTGATCTGCGCCCCGGTGGTCGCCCGCGAGGCCGACGAGCAGGGCAAGGCGCTCAACGCCCATTACGCGCACCTGACCGTGCACGGCGTGCTGCACCTGCTCGGCTGGGACCATGAGGACGAGAAGGAAGCCGACGCCATGGAACAGCTGGAGCGCGACATCCTGGCCGAACTGGGCATTGCCGATCCGTATGCCGGCGAGCGCTGAACCGAACGGTCGTTGCGATTGCTGATTTCCCCGTCATACAAGGAGGTATGTCGTCATGCCGGTTCCTGATCGCCGCTCCGCACTTGGTCCGGTACTGCTTGCCGTGTCGGTCATCGCGCTGCTGTACTGCGCGGTCGGTGCGCCGGGCCTCGCCGGGCTGACCCCGGCTGGCCGCGATCCCATCGCGCTGCGGTGGGGAATGCTCGCACTGTCCGCGGTGATCGCATCGCTCTCACTGACGCCCGCACGCAGCTGGTGGAAGGCACGTCAACAGCGCGCGCCGCTATCGGCTGTCTCGGCCAGGCGCCTGTCTGCGCTGGCGGCGGCGACGCTGGTGCTGGGCACGCTCACCTGCGTGGTCACCGGCCTGATCCTGCCTCATCTGCTGGCCGGTCCTGCCGGGGCGACGCTCAGCGCCACCGCCCTGAACGTGGTCGGCTGGTCCGGGCTGGCCGCTGCCCTGGCGGCGCCGCTGGGGTGGCG
>DMZT01000366.1:749-3113 GCA_003484865.1 Stenotrophomonas sp. | reverse complement strand
AACTGCAGCCAGGGTGCCGCCGCGCGCTCGGCGGTGGTCATGAACGCGTTCTCGTCCGGCCCGCGCCAGGCCAGCGCCTGCAGCACGCCGCCGCGTTTGGCGGCGCGCTGCAACTGACCGAAGGCCTGCACCGGGTCATCGAAGAACATCACGCCGAAGCGCGACACGATCCGGTCCAGACGTCCGGGTGCGAACGCATGCTGCTGCGCGTCGGCGACGATGAAGTCCACTGCCAGCCCGGCTCGCTGCGCGCGCTCACGCGCCAAGGCGATCATCGGGGCGGAGAGGTCGACCCCGATCACGTGTGCCTCCGGACCCAGCCGTCCGGCAATCGCCAGCGCCACCGCCCCAGTCCCGCAGCCCACATCCAGCACCTGCGCATCGGTGCCCGGCGCGATGGCATCGAGCAGGTGAGTGGCCAGCGGCGCGAACATCTGATCGAGAATGCGCTGCGCTTCCACCCATGCCTCACCGGCCGGGCCATTCCATAACGCGTGCTGCGAGGTGTCGGTCATTACAGGGCTCGATCTGGCATTGCCAGTGGGATGAGGAGGCTGCACTGTGCCACCTCAACCATCGTTGAGGTCAAGCGCGCAGGCCTCAGCCCCGCCACACGTCCACCAGCAGCTTCACGTTCAACACGATGATCAGGCCGCCGATTAGCCAGGACAGCACGATGAGCCAGCGTGGCGCCACCAGCGCGCCCATCTTGGCCTTGTCCGAGACGAACCGGACCAGCGGCACTACCGCGAACGGCAGCTGCATCGAGAGCAGTACCTGGCTCAGCACCAGCAACCGTGCGGTGCCTTGCTCCCCATAGATCGCGGTCACCACCACCACCGGCACGATCGCAATGCCGCGGGTGATCAGGCGCCGTGCCCACGGGGCGATCCGCAGGCGCAGGAAACCTTCCATCACGATCTGGCCGGCCAGCGTCGCCGTCACGGTGGAGTTGATGCCCGAGGCGAGCAGGGCGACCGCGAACAGGGTCGAGGCCAGCCCGACGCCGAGCATCGGCGCCAGCAGCTCGTACGCCTGTTCGATCTCCTGCACGTCGGTACGGCCCTGCGCATGGAACACCGCGGCGGCCAGGATCAGGATCGAGGCGTTGATGAACAGTGCGAGCATCAAGGCGATGGTGCTGTCCGTCACCGCCCAGCGCAGTGCACTGCGGCGCCCGGCATCGGTGCGCGGGTAGGCCCGGGTCTGCACGATGGAGGAATGCAGGTACAGATTGTGCGGCATCACGGTGGCACCGATGATGCCGATCGCCAGGTACAGCGCCTTGGGGTCGGTCACCACCTGCGCGTGCGGAATGAACCCGGCCAGCACCGCCTGCAGCGGTGGCGCGGCGATGACCATCTGGATCGCAAAGCAGCCGAAGATCACCAGCAGCAGCGCGATCACGAAGGCCTCCAGCGCGCGGAAGCCGCGGTTCATCAGCAGCAGCACCAGCACCACGTCCACCGCGGTGATGATCGCGCCAGCCAGCAAGGGGATGCCGAACAACAGCTTCAAGGCGATCGCGGTGCCGATCACCTCAGCCAGGTCGCAGGCAATGATCGCGATCTCGCACAACAGCCACAGGCCGAGGTTCACCGGGCGTGAGTAGTGGTCGCGGCAGGCCTGCGCCAGATCCCGCCCGGTTGCGATCCCCAGCCGCGCCGACAGCCCCTGCAGCACGATCGCCATCAGGTTGGAGAGCAGGATCACCGAGAGCAGCAGGTAGCCGAACTGCGCGCCACCGGCGATATCGGTGGCCCAGTTGCCCGGGTCCATGTAGCCGACCGAGATCATGTAGCCCGGGCCGAGGAACGCCAGCAGGCGGAACCACCAGTGGCCGCCCGTAGGCACCGCGACGCTGGCGTTCATCTCGCCCAGGCTGGGCGTATGCCCGGCCGACGAAGGCCAGGCGGGGGAGCTCTCGGGGCGGCGGCGACTGTCCACGGGCGCAATATAGCAGAGGCTATATTAGTAAGGCTTTGCAATCTGAGGCATCCCAGCGCCTTAACCCTGAACCGCGTATCGTCACCGCTCTTTTCAGATGGAGTGGGTGCATGCGTTGGATCGTGTTGTTGGCCGCATTGGCCATGCCCGTGGTGGCGTGGCTCTCACAGACCGGCATGTTCGGCCCGACCAACGGTGCAGTCTCCGACCAGTACCCCACGTTGCTGGTCGCGGCCGGGTACGCCTTCGCGATCTGGGGCGTGATCTTCCTGTGGGATGTGCTGTTCGGGTTCTGGCAGCTGCGCCTGCGCAAACCGGACATCACCGGGGTTCGCCCGTGGGCCGCGGCGGGCTTTGCGCTGACCGCCGCCTGGATGCCGGTGTTCTCCAACCAGTGGTTCCTGCCGGCGCTGGCGA
>DMZT01000366.1:0-635 GCA_003484865.1 Stenotrophomonas sp. | reverse complement strand
TCCTGCCGGCGCTGGCGATCATCTGGGCGGCCCTGATCTGCTTGATCGTGGCCGCCTACCGCGCCTCACCGATCACCGCCCCGGGCGGGCAACGTGCCTGGGCGGCGTACCCACTGGGGCTGCACGCCGGCTGGCTGTCGTTGGCGGCCTACCTCAATACCGCCCAGGTGATCGTCGCCTACCGCTGGCTGCCGACCGACAACATGCTCGGCTGGAGCCTGGTGCTGCTGGTCCTGGCCACGCTGCTGGTGCTGGTGGTCAACCAGCTGCTGCGCGGGCACTTCGCCTATCCAGCCGCCGTCATCTGGGCGCTGGCCGGGATGTACGTCAAGCAGTCCGGCTGGGATCTGCCGGGCGCGGCCAACATCGCCACCCTGGCCCTGGTGCTGATCATCATCGTGGTGATCCAGACCGTGTGGCTGCGCGTACGCGCGTACCGCCAGCCGCGCGCGATCGCCGCCGCCCACCGTCATCGCCGTTGATTCTTTCTGCAGGAGACACCCCCATGAACATCGTGATGAAGGAGCGCTGCTGATGCGCGCTGCCGTCCACACCACCTTCGGTGACCCGACCCAGGTCCTCCACGGCGGCGACGTGCCGCAGCCGACCCCCGCGGCCGGTGAGGTGCGGATCCG
>DMZT01000364.1 GCA_003484865.1 Stenotrophomonas sp. | reverse complement strand
GACCTTGCCGTCCTTGCCCACCACCAGCACGTAGCCGCCGGTGGTGTCGCGCTGCAGCGCCTGCAGGGGCACCAGGTAGGCGTTGTTGCGCTCACCCAGGGTCGCCTGGAAGCTGACGAAGGCGCCCGGCAGCAGGATCTGCTGCGGGTTGGGCAGTACCGCGCGCAGCGAGACCGCGCCGGTGGCCGGGTCGACCGTGGTCGAGGAGAAGTCCAGCGTGCCCGGCTGGTCATAGACCGTGCCGTCGGCCAGCTTCACCTGCACCGTGGATTTGCCGTCCCCGCTCAGCGCCAGGGCGCCCTTGGCCTGGGCCGCGCGCATCTGGGTCAGTTCGTCCACGCTCATCGAGAAGTTCACGTACAGCGGGTCGAGCTGATCCACGGTGGTCAGCAGGGTCACATCGCCCTGGCCAACCAGTGCACCTTCAGTGACCTGCTGCTTGCCGGCGCGGCCGCTGATCGGCGAGCGCACTTCGGCATAGCCCAGGTTGATCCGCGCGCTGGCCAGCGAGGCCTGGGCCTGCTGCACGGCGGCAGCGGCAGTGCGCTCGGTGGCTTCGGCCGCATCCAGGTCGGACTTGGAGACGTAAGCCTGCGGGGCCAGCGAGCGGGCGCGGTTGGCGGCGGCCTTGGCGTTGGCGGCGGTGGCCTGCGCCGACGCCAGCTCGGCCTGGGAGGCATTGAGTGCTGCACGCAGCGGCGCCGGGTCGATCAGGAACAGCACCTGGCCTTCCTTCACATCCGAGCCTTCCTGATAGACGCGCTTGAGCAGCACGCCTGGGACGCGGGCGCGCACATCGGCGCTGCGGAACGGCGACAGACGGCCGACCAGCTCACGCTGCAGCGGCAGGGTCTGCGGCTTGGCCTCGATCACGCCCACCTCCGGCGGCGGCGGGGCCTGCTGCTCTTCCTTTTTGCAGGCGGTCAACGCAAGGGCGACTGCGCACGTCAGGGCAAGGGTGCGGAGTGGGGCGATCATCAGGAGAAGCTCCGGTGTTGGTTTGAATACGAAGCCGTGGCCGCATCGGGCGCAGCGAATGCGCGCAGGAAGCTGTCGACGGAGAATTCTGCCCAGCGGCGGCGCACGGCGGCGTCATCGCGGTGGGGGATGTGGAAACGCTGTTTCTCGAAATCCAAGCCGGCGATCATGCTCAATAGCAGTTCAGCCATGAAGTGCGGGTCGTCATGCCTCAGCTGACCCTCGGCGGAACGCGTTGCCAGCCATTCAGAAACATGAAGTGCCAAGGCTCCGGCCCCGTTCTGGTAGAGCGTACGGGCTTCCTGCGGGAACTGACTGGACTCGGCGGCGATCAGGCGGCGGGCCTGGACCACATGCGGCTGGTTGAAGTGATCCAGATAGTCGTTGGCGAACCGCAGCAGACTGCCGCGCAGGTCGTCACCGTCGAGTGAGCGCAGCCCAGCGGTGGCGCGGCAGACGTGCCGCTGCATCACCCGCTTCAGCAGTTCCTGTTTATTGCCATAGCGGCTGTAGAGGGTCTGCTTGGAACATCCAGCGTGCTGTGCCACCGCGTCCATGCTCAGTTGCATGCCCTGGCTGGCAAGCAGTTCGCGCACGGCATCGAACACGCGGTGATCGCGCGCGTCCAGGGTGCTGGCGGCGGGGGGTGGGGGAGTCACGGGGTGGACTATACCGTCCAGTTCAGAATTGTAGAAGCCTTGTTTTTCAGCGGCGTTTGATAGCCAACGTCAAGTGGCAACGGAAGCGGCCGATGCTGCGTCGGAGGAAACCCCGATGCGTTGATCCGTACTCGGCCGAATTGATCGTGCCGATGTAAACGGGACCCAACCCGAAAGACCTTATTCCGTCCTGCAGCAAGGTATTTCTGTGCGGTAGGCCTACAATTTCATTTTCCCAACTGAGCATCACGCACCGCTCCGTCATGAAACCGCAAAAACCAGCAGCCAAGACCGTGAAAAACAAATCCAAACCAGCCGATACGCAGACTGTTTCGCCAGTGGGCTTCTCGCTGGAGCCGGTGTACACGGCCTTGCGCAAGCGCTACCCGGCGGCCGGGCAGGCCGAGGCAGTGGCTTTTGCCGCCGACTTCTACAAGCGCATGGAGGCGGACGAGTTCCCGCACCACAGCGCCGAGGAGTGGGCCGCACTGGCAGCGGACACGCTGGAATTCGCGCGTGTGCGCAAGTCCGGCAAGGCCAACGTCCGCGTGTTCAACCCGACGCTGAAGAGCAACGGGTGGGAGTCGCCGCACACGGTGTTGCAGATCGTCAACGACGATATGCCGTTCCTGGTCGACACGGTGACGATGTCGCTGGCCGAGCATGGCGTGGGCGTGCATGTACTGGGTCACCCGGTGATCCGCTTCGCCCGTGACAAGGCCGGCAAGCTGACCGGTGTCAGCGACGGCACCGCCGAATCGGTGATGCTGCTGGAGATCGACCGCCAGCCGGCCGAGGCCATGGCCGACGTCGAGAAGGCCATCATCAAGGCGCTGGACGAGGTGCGTGCCATCGTCCGCGATTGGGACGCGATGCGTGCCAAGGCGCAGAGCCTGGCCGACGACCTGGGCAGCCGCCAGCTGCCGGTGGATGCCGCCTCGCGCGCCGAAGCGCAGGAATTCCTGCGCTGGGCCGCCGACAACCACTTCACCTTCTTCGGCTACCGCGAGTACCGCGTGGAGAAGCAGGGCAAGGAAGACGTGCTGGCGCCGCTCAACGACACCGGCCTGGGCCTGATGCGCGGGCAGGACAAGTCCGCCGCCCGTCCGGTCAAGACGCTCGCTGCGCAGGGCCTCAATGCCACCACCGGGTTGAAGGACGCGCTGATCCTGACCAAGACCAATGCCCGCTCGCGCGTGCATCGCGCCGGCTACATGGATTACATCGGCGTGCTCGAATTCGACGCCAAGGGCAAGATCATCGGCGAGCAGCGCTTCCTGGGCCTGTTCACCTCCAGCGCGTACAACCGCCGCCCGTGGGAGATCCCGCTGGTGCGTCAGCGCCACGAATACGTGATGAGCAAGTCCGGCCTGGCACCGAGCAGCCACAGCGGCAAGGCCCTGCGCCACATTCTGGAAACCCTGCCGCGCGAAGAGCTGTTCCAGTCCAGCGAAGATGAGCTGTTCCGCACCGCCATGGGCGTGCTGGGCCTGCAGGAGCGCGTGCGCAGCCGTCTGTTCCTGCGCCGTGACAAGTACAGCCGTTCCATCTCCGCGCTGGTGTACCTGCCGCGCGAACGCTTCAACACCGATGTGCGCCTGCGCATCGAAGCCATGCTCAAGGATGCCCTGCAGGGCGAGTACGTGGACAGCTCGGTCGTGCTCGGTGAGTCGCCGCTGGCCCAGGTGCACCTGATCGTGCGCCCGAAGGCTGGCCAGACCCTGGAAGTGGATACCAGCGCACTGGAGCAGAAACTGGCCCAGGTGCTGCGCAACTGGCAGGACGATCTGCGCGAAGCGCTGGTGGCCCGTCACGGTGAGGGCGAAGGCCTGCGCATCGCGGCGCGTATCGGCAAGGCGTTGCCGGCCGGTTACATCGAAGACTCCAGCACCGAGATCGCCGCCAACGACGTCAGCCAGCTCGACGCGCTGACCGGCCCGGACGACCTGCGCCTGAGCCTGCAGGCCGTGCAGCGCGAAGGCGGCGATGGGCTGCGCCTGAAGCTGTACCGCCAGCTGGACGATATTCCGCTGTCCGATGCGTTGCCGATGATGGAAAACATGGGCCTGCGTGTCATCGCCGAGCGTCCGTACCGTCTGACGGTCGATAACGCCCCGGTGTATGTGCAGGACTTCGAAGTGGAATCGGTGGCTGGTGCGATCGATGCGCCGAGCGTCGATGCCGCCTTCGGTGAAACCTTCGCCCGCGTGTGGCACGGCGATGCCGAGAACGACGGCTTCAACCGCCTCGTGCTCGCGGCCGGCCTGCACTGGCGCCAGGTGGCGATGCTGCGTGGCTACTGCAAGTACCTGCTGCAGACCGGCGTGCCGTTCTCGCAGGCCTATGTGGAAGGCACCTTCACCCGCTACCCGCTGCTGGCCCGTCTGCTGGTGGAGCTGTTCGAAGCGCGCTTCGATCCGGCCACCGGCCACGAGAGCAAGGACGCGATCGCCGAGGGCCAGGCCCAGCTGCGCGCGCATCTGACCGTGCTCGCCGGCGGTGACGAAGCCACCCTGAAAGTGCTCAAGACCGTGGTCGATGCGCGCAAGGGCGACCGCACCGTGCAGATGGACGCCGCGCGCGATGCGCTGCTCAAGCTGATGGACCGCGTCTCCAGCCTCGATGAAGACCGCATCCTGCGCAGCTTCATGGGCGTGATCGATGCGACCCTGCGCACCAGCTACTACCAGACCGATGCCGAGGGCCGTCCGGGCCACGTCATCAGCTTCAAGTTCGATTCGGCGCTGGTGCCGGACCTGCCCAAGCCGCGTCCGTACCGCGAAATCTTCGTGTACGGCCCGCGCGTGGAAGGTACCCACCTGCGCTTCGGCGCCGTGGCCCGTGGTGGCCTGCGCTGGTCGGACCGTCGCGAAGATTTCCGTACCGAGGTACTGGGCCTGGTCAAGGCACAGATGGTCAAGAACACCGTGATCGTGCCGGTCGGCGCGAAGGGCGGTTTCTTCGCCAAGATGCCGCCGGTGAACGGTGACCGTGATGCGGTGTTCGCCAACGGCGTGGCCTGCTACAAGCTGTTCATCCAGGGCCTGCTGGACATCACCGACAACATCGTCAACAACAAGATCGTGCCGCCGGTGGACGTGGTCCGCCACGACATGGACGACCCGTATCTGGTGGTGGCCGCCGACAAGGGCACCGCGACCTTCTCCGACATCGCCAACGGCCTGGCCGTGGCGCACGGCTTCTGGATGGGCGACGCGTTCGCCTCCGGTGGCTCGGTCGGTTACGACCACAAGGGCATGGGCATCACCGCACGTGGTGCGTGGGAGTCGGTCAAGCGCCACTTCCGTGCGCTGGGCCGTGACAGCCAGAGCCAGGACTTCACCGCGGTCGGCGTGGGCGACATGTCCGGCGACGTGTTCGGCAACGGCATGCTGTTGTCGCGCCATATCCGCCTGGTCGCGGCATTCGATCACCGCCACATCTTCCTGGACCCGAACCCGGATGCGGCCACGACCTTCGTCGAGCGTGAGCGTCTGTTCACCGTGCCGCGCTCCAGCTGGGCCGATTACGATGCCAAGCTGATCAGCAAGGGCGGTGGCGTGTACCCGCGTACGCTGAAGTCCATCGAGATCACCCCGCAGGTCCGTGAGGTACTCGGCCTGGACGAGGGCATCAAGTCGATGACCCCGAACGACCTGATGAGCGCGATCCTGAAGTCGCCGGTCGACCTGCTGTGGAACGGCGGCATCGGTACCTACGTCAAGGCGGCCAGCGAGCAGCACAGCGATGTCGGCGACCGCGCCAACAACGCGCTGCGCGTCAATGGCGGCGAGCTGCGCTGCAAGGTGGTGGGCGAGGGCGGCAACCTGGGCATGACCCAGCTGGGCCGTATCGAAGCCGCCCAGGCTGGCGTGCTGCTCAACACCGACTTCATCGACAACTCGGCCGGTGTGGACACCTCCGATCACGAAGTCAACATCAAGATCCTGCTCAATGATGTGGTGCGGGCCAAGAAGTTGACCGTCGAACAGCGCAACAAGCTGCTGGCCTCGATGACCGACGAAGTAGCCGCGCTGGTGCTGATGGACAACTACCGTCAGAACCAGGCGCTGAGCCTAATGGAACGCATGGCGGTCAAGCGCCTGGGTTCCAAGCAGCACTTCATCCGCACGCTGGAACAGCAGGGCCTGCTGGACCGCCAGATCGAGTACCTGCCCTCGGATGCGGAACTGTCCGCACGCAAGGCGCGTGGCCAGGGCCTGACCCGTCCGGAGCTGTCGGTGCTGTTGTCCTACTCCAAGCTGGTGGCCTTCCAGCAGCTGCTCGAGTCGGACATCCCGGAAGATCCGTACCTGTCCAAGGAGCTGCAGCGCTACTTCCCGACGCCGCTGCAGAAAAAGTACGCCGATGCGATGGAGCGTCACCGCCTGAAGCGCGAAATCATCGCCACGGCCGTGACCAACCAGACCATCAACCGCATGGGCGCCACCTTCCTGATGCGCATGCAGGAAGACACCGGCCGCACCGTGGCCGAGGTCGCCAAGGCGTACACGATCAGCCGTGAAACGCTGGATGCACGCGCGCTGTGGGCACAGATCGACGCCCTCGACGGCACGTTGCCGGAGTCGGTGCAGATCGATGCGCTGGAAGTGATCTGGAAGCTGCAGCGTTCGTTCGTGCGCTGGCTGCTCTCGCGCCCGGGCGCCATGCCGGGCATCACCGTAGCCGTCAACCGCTACCAGGCCGCGTTCAACGACATCCGCGACGCCTCGGGCGTGCTGCCGGATTCGCAGCGCCCGGCCTACGAGGCCAGCGTGCAGGAGTGGAAGGACAAGGGCCTGCCGCCGGCGTTGTCGCAGCAGCTCTCGGAACTGCAGTTCCTGGAGCCGGCGTTCGACATCATCGAACTGGCCCGCACCCGCAAGCTCAAGCCGGT
>DMZT01000368.1 GCA_003484865.1 Stenotrophomonas sp. | reverse complement strand
TGGCCGGGATGCCAGTGGCGCAGTTCACCGGCCAGCTGCACCGGCTCCTCGCGCAGTTCCGGCATGTTCTGCAGCAGGCTGGCCACGGTCACCCCGACGGTATGCCGCAGCAGCTCGCGCAGGCGCAGGCTGTCGGGCTGGCCATCCGGGGATTCCTGCTCGATGGTGCGGATGTACTTGTCGATCAGCTGGCGCATCGCGCGGCCATAGCTGACCCAATCCGCGCTGCGCTGCGCCGACTGCAGGCGCAGGCCCATGTCGCCCAGCTCGCCGGGCAGGGTGGACATACCATTGGCGAACGCAGCCAGCAGCGGCTCGGGCGCATCGATGCCGGCGAACAACCGTTGCAGCATCGCGCTGCTGCCCCCCTTGGGGCCGGGCGCCGGCTCGCTGGCGGCCTCCACCCCCGTGCCCACGCTCTGCCGCCGCGACAACAGCCGCCCGACGGCGGTGCCGGGGCTGGGGGGAGCGTCGTGCGGGTCCGTCATGCGGCAGATCCTTGCAGGGCACGGCCGGAGGCCGGAGCGGTGGAGAGGTGGGAACAGTATCGGCGCAGTGCGGCCGGCCTTGAACCGGTCATGCATGGCAGGATGGTAAGCACGGCGACGGCAGGAGAGTGCGATGAAGGTGATGCTGGTGGGGGCGACCGGGCTGGTCGGTGGTCATGTGCTGCGGCAACTGCTGGACGACCCGCGCTGCGATGCGGTGGTCGCTCCGACCCGCCGCCCGCTGGACACCACGGATGCGGCGCTGCTCAATCCGGTGGTGGACTTCGCGCAGCTGCCGGCCGAGGCCGACTGGTGGGCGGTGGATGCCGTGATCTGCGCGCTCGGTACCACGATCAAACAGGCCGGCAGCAAGGAGGCGTTCGCGCGGATCGACCATGATTTTCCGCTGGCCGTGGCACAGCGGGCACGCGCCCGCGGCGCGCATGCCTTCGCGTTGAACTCGGCGATGGGCGCCGACCCCGGCGCGCGGATTTTCTACAACCAGGTCAAAGGCCGGCTGGAGCAGGACCTGCGGGGATTGGGCTACCCCTCCCTGACCCTGGTCCGCCCCGGGCTGATCGGGGGCGAGCGTGCCGAGCGGCGCACCGGCGAGCATCTGGCCAGCGTGGTGCTGGGTGTGCTCGGTCCGGTCCTGCCGCGCGCCTGGCGGATCAATCCGGCCGAGACCATCGCCGCCGCGCTGGTCGAGGCGGCGTTGGTGCCGACGCCTGGCGTCAGGATCGTGGGCTCGGCCGATCTGGTGGCGCGCTGAGCCGCGGACGGCCGGATGCGCGGCCCCCCGGCCACTGCGCTACCCTTTCTGCCCCTCAAGCGGTCCCTGCCATGTCCGTCGACAAGAACCAACGCGATCTCGAAGCTGGTATCCACACCGATCTGGAGGGGCGGCTGACCTACGGCGGCTACCTGCGCCTGGATCAGCTGCTGTCGGCCCAACAGCCGCTGTCCAACCCGCCGCACCATGACGAAATGCTGTTCATCATCCAGCACCAGACTTCGGAGCTGTGGCTGAAGCTGCTGGCGCACGAGCTGCGCGCGGCGATCGGGTTCCTGCAGCGCGACGAGGTCTGGCAGTGCCGCAAGGTGCTGGCGCGCAGCAAGCAGGTGCTGCGCCAGCTCACCGAGCAGTGGTCGGTGCTGGAGACGCTGACCCCCTCCGAATACATGGGCTTCCGCGATGTGCTGGGCCCGTCCTCGGGCTTCCAGTCGCTGCAGTACCGCTACATCGAGTTCCTGCTGGGCAACAAGAACGCGCAGATGCTGCAGGTGTTCTCGCACGACCCGGCCGGCCAGGCCCAGCTGCAGGAAGTGCTTGATGCCCCCAGCCTGTACGAGGAGTTCCTGCGCTACCTGGCCCGCTTCGGCCATCCGGTCCCGGCCGGCTATCAGGGGCGCGATTGGCAGCAGCCGCACGTGGCCGACGATGCGCTGCACCCGGTGTTCGAGCGGATCTACCAGAACACCGACCGCTTCTGGCGCGAATACGCGCTGTGCGAGGACCTGGTCGATCTGGAGACCGCCTTCCAGCTGTGGCGCTTCCGCCACATGCGCACCGTGATGCGGGTGATCGGCTTCAAGCGCGGCACCGGCGGCTCCAGCGGGGTCGGCTTCCTGCGCCAGGCGCTGGAACTGACCTTCTTCCCGGAGCTGTTCCAGGTGCGCACCACGATCCGCAACGACGACCCGATGCCGCCGGACGCCTGATCCGGCATCGACCGCAATAAGCCTATTCATATTTACCTGCCCCATCCGCCGTACGGTGCGGCAGGCCCCGCCGTTGCTGCGCTGCCGGGTTTTGCCCGGAAGTTGCAGATGCAAGTTCAGCGACCATGCTGCCAGCGGTCCACATCAGCGTGTATTTGACGTGAACGTGGTTGGTCTGGGATTCTCCCGCGCTGCTTTCGCACATCGGACGTGCATGTCTTCCACCGAACCCAGGAATCCCGCATGAGCGTAGACGCCGCCGCGAAATCCGTTCCCGATCCGGCGCTGCCGGAGTTCAAGACCACGCTGGGCCATCCGCGCCCGTTGTGGATGCTGTTCATGACCGAATTCTGGGAACGCTTTGCGTTCTACGGCATCCGTTGGGCCCTGGTGCTGTACATCGTCGCGCAGTTCTTCGACGGTGATTCGGCCGGCCAGGCCGCCGCCAGCCGGACCTACGGTGCCTATCTGGCGCTGGTGTACGCCGCCGCCATCTTCGGTGGCTACGTCGCCGATCGGGTGCTGGGCTACCAGCGTTCCATCCTGACCGGCGCGGTGATCATGGCCGCCGGCCTGTTCATGGTCGCCATGCCCAACAAGGAAATCTTCGAACTGGGCCTGGCCACGATCATCATCGGCAACGGCCTGTTCAAGCCCAACATCTCCACCATGGTCGGCAAGCTGTACGGCCTGAAGGATGAGCGCCGCGATTCGGGCTTCACCATCTTCTACATGGGCATCAACATCGGCGCGATGATCGCCCCGGTGCTGACCCAGTACCTGGCCGAGCGCGTGTTCGGCACGCAGGCGATGCCGTCCTACAAGATGGTCTTCATCGCCTCGGGCATCGGCATGCTGATCAGCCTGGCCTGGTTCTACGTTGGCCGTGCCGGCCTCAAGGGCATCGGCGCCCCGCCGGCCGGTGCAGAGGGCTATGGCCGCATCGTGATGGTGTTCATCGGTGCGATCGTGGCGATCCCGATCGCGTTCTTCCTGCTCTCCACCGGCGCCACCGCGCTGGCCTGGATCCTGGGCGCGATGTTCATCGCGCTGGCGATCCTGCTGCTGGTCGAAGGCATCCGCGAAGGCAAGGTCCAGCGCGACCGCGTGATCGCGATGCTGATCATCTTCACCTTCAACGTGATGTTCTGGATGTTCTTCGAACAGGCCGGCTGCTCGTTCACCTTCCTGGCCGACAACATCGTCAACCGCAACCTGGGCGGCTGGGAATTCCCGACCGCCTGGTTCCAGTCGGTCAACTCGGTGGCGATCATCACGCTGGCCCCGATCATTGCCTGGATCTGGATCAAGCTGGGCCGCGCCAACCCGTCGATCCCGCGCAAGTTCGGCCTGGGCCTGCTGTTCAACGGTGCGGCCTTCGCGCTGCTGATGGTGGCCCTGTCGAGCATGGTCGTGGACGGCAAGATTCCGTTCTGGACGCTGTTCATGGTCTACGTGATCCAGTCCGTCGGTGAGCTGTGCCTGTCGCCGATCGGCCTGTCGATGGTGACCAAGCTGGCCCCGGTGCGCCTGGTCGGCTTCGGCATGGGCGGCTGGTTCCTGTCCACCGGCATCGGCAACAACATGTCGGGCATCTTTGCCGGCGTGGTCAGCGGCGAAGGCGGCATGACCGTGGAATCGGCGCTGAAGGGCTACACGTTCGGCTTCTGGGCGTTGATCATCTCCGGCGTGGTCCTGTTCCTGGTCGCACCGCTGATCAACAAGCTGATGCACGGCGTCAAGTGAGGAAGGCGATGCGCATGAAAGCCGTGGCAATGTCGATGATCGTGGCCGGCCTGCTGGCCGCCTGTTCGCCGTCGTCGGCGCCCACCGCGACGCCTGCGCAGCCGCTGGATACCTCCGAGCAGAAGGCCCCGGTCGCCGATCCCGGCGAACCGGTGGCCTCGGGCAACACCCCGGCCGCGGCGGACATCGCCGCGATCGCGGCGCTCAATGCCCAGTTCGATCCGGCCCGCGATCCGGTCGCCGATCTGGCCACGGCCAAGGTCGAGGCCCAGCGCGGCGGCAAGCGGATCATCGTGGATGTGGGCGGCGAGTGGTGCCCGTGGTGCCATCTGATGGACGGTTTCATCGAAGGGGATGCGGAGATCCGCCGCTTCCGCGATGCGAACTACGTATGGATGAAGGTCAACTACAGCGAAGAGAACGAGAACGCGGCGTTCCTGTCGCAGTTCCCGGCAGTGAAGGGCTACCCGCACCTGTTCGTGCTCGATGCCGACGGCACGCTGCTGCATTCGCAGTTCACCGGTGAGCTGGAAGCGGACAAGGGGCAGAAGAAGGGCTACGACCGCGGCCGCTTCTTCGCCTTCATGAAGCAATGGGCGCCACCCAAGGCGTCGTGATCGAAAAAGCCGCGGATTCCGCGGCTTTTTTTTGCGCTCAATTTCCGCGCCACCCGGCCGCTACCCCCAAGGACCTCATGCCGCGCTGTTCGTGGCGGACAACCGACGGAATCGACGCATGCAGCCGGGCACCAGCGACAGCACCACCGATGTTTCCCTTGATGCGCCGGCCGGCGTGAGCCTGCCGCCGGTCGACGTGCTGCTGGATGACCACACCGCGCCGGATGCGCTCGATGGCGACGGCCAGCCCCCGGCGCCCGGCGTGATCCGCTACCGCCTGCCGATGGTCTCCGTGCCCGACAACGTACTGCTCAAGGCGGCCGTGCAGAAACTGGTGGAGCAGAAGGCGCAGCTGGACACGCTGGCACGCCAGGGCAGCCTGCCCGGCCTGATCCCGGCCGAGTGGCAGGGCAGCGGCCTGCGCGGCGTGGACCTGCAGGGCTTCGTGCTGAGCGTGGTGCCGTTCCTGCAGAACGCCAGCAAGGACGAAACCGCCCCGGCGCGCCTGCCGCTCAAGCATGTGCTGGGCGACGCCGGGCGCTGGGACCAGCACGACGTCGCCGAACCCAAATCGCTGGCGTTCTTCCTGGCCAGCGATGACCGCGCCACCGCCGGCACGAAGGATCCGGCCGAGGTGTATCTGGTCGGCGCGCTCGGCCTGGCCTGGGCGCACGAGGGACGTACCCGCCCGGGCTTCCTGCGTGAGATGGGCTACGACAGCATGGCCGCGCGCGTGCACCTGCTGCCGTATCCGGCGGCGGCGCAGCTGGCGCTGTACAGCGTGACCGCGCACGGCGTGACGCAGATCTGGTGTGTGCTGGACCGTCGCAAGGTGCGTCCGTTGCTGGCGCCCTGGATCAGCCTGCCGCTGCTGACTGCCTACGGAGTCAACGCCCCGCAGACCTGGCCGACCAGCTTCCCGGCGGTTGAAGAGGTGGCCGCGATGCTGGCTGCCGCGCGTGGCGGCAAGGGGCCGGTCGAAGCGGACCTGGGCAAGGTGGCCGCGAAGGTTGCCCAGGACGCCTCCGGCGAGACCTGGATGCCGGTCAGTCTGCTCCAGGTCGGCACGTGGTCACCGCGCTGGCGCTACTTCATGGCGACCTTCATCGGCCTGCCATCGCTGCTGCTGGTGGTCGCCGCGCTGGCCCTGCCGGGTGCGATCGAAGCGGCCGCCGTGGCCGCCTCGCTGGGATTTGCCGGCGGTGCCATCGGCGCGCTGGCCGCACCGTGGGTACATGCGCGGCGCAAGCACCTGAGCTGAGCGGCAACGACCAACGGTCGTTGCCTACTCGTCCATCCGCTGCAGGCCTTCCCCGGCCAGGCGCAGGATCAGCGTCTCCAGCATCTGTTCTTCGTCCTCGCTGAGCACGGACATCAGCTTGCGGGTGATGTCGATCACCAGCGGCGCGATGGTCTCGTACACCTCGAATCCGGCGGCCGACAGCGCCAGCACCGAGCGGCGGCGGTCATCGCCATGGGTTTCACGCTTGATGAAGCCCCGTTCGAGCAGTCTGGCCACGGCGCGGCTGACCGCGACCTTGTCCATCGCGGTGCGATCGGACACCTCGCTGGCCGACGAGCCCGGGTACAGCGCCAGGACCGTGATCACCCGCCACTCGGGGATCGCCAGGCCATAACGGTCCCCGTACAGCTTGGCGATGTTGCCGCTGACGCGGTTGGACAGAACGCTCAGCCGGTAGGGCAGGAACTGCTCCAGATCGAGCAGGGCGTGCGATGCGCGGATGCTGTGACTGCTGGGATCGGGCGGGCTCATGCTGCGGTGCACCTTGATGGTGGTTTCATGTGAAACTATAACCTACGTTCCGGACTCCGCATTCTCGCGGGTCTGCCTTCCTACCGCACCTGGTTTTTTCCGATGCGGATTGCTTTGGAGCCACAGCATGACCAGCCAAACGAGCACCGCGTCCTTCGCACCCGATCCGGGCATGCAGGTCACCACCTTCGAAAACCCGATGGGCATCGATGGTTTCGAGTTCGTCGAGTTCGCCGCCCCGGCCGGCCGTGGCGCGGAACTGCACGACTATTTCCGCAAGATGGGCTTCACCGCGGTGCTGCGCCACAAGCAGCGTGCGATCACGGTCTATCGCCAGGGCGACGTGAACTTCCTGGTCAATGAAGAGCCGGACTCGTTCGCCTCGGACTTCGCCGAGAAGCACGGTCCGTGCGCCTGCGGTTTCGCCATCCGCTTCAAGAAGCCGGGCGATGAGGTCTACCAGATGGCCCTGGGCAACGGTGCCGAACCGATCGACTTCAAGCCTGACACCCGCGCCGTCGCCGCCCCGATCATCAAGGGCATCGGCGACTGCATGCTGTACCTGGTGGACCGTTACGGCGCCAACGGCAGCATGTTCGATACCGATTACGCGCCGATCGACGGCGTGGACCCGCGCCCGAAGGGCTTCGGGCTGACCTTCATCGATCACCTGACCCACAATCTGTATTTCGGCAACATGCAGCAGTGGTCGGATTACTACGAGCGCCTGTTCAACTTCCGCGAGATCCGCTACTTCGACATCAAGGGCCTCAAGACCGGCCTGGTGTCCAAGGCGATGACCGCCCCGGACGGCATCGTGCGCATCCCGCTCAACGAATCCTCCGATCCGAAGAGCCAGATCAACGAATACCTCGACGCCTACAAGGGCGAGGGCATCCAGCACATCGCCTGCTTCACCGAGAACATCTACGACACCGTGGAAG
>DMZT01000367.1 GCA_003484865.1 Stenotrophomonas sp. | reverse complement strand
AACATCATCACCCGCAAGAACTTCGACGGCCTGGAAGCGAACGTCTACAAGGGCCAGTACAGCCAGGGCGATGGCGAGAAGGAAACCTACGACTTCGTCATGGGCTTCTCCGGTGACCGCGGCTCGCTGACCGTCGGCGCCGAGTACCACAAGGAAGAAGGCGTGTGGGCCAAGGATCGTCCGTTCACGGCCGACACCTACCCGGATTGGGATCCGGCCTCCTCGCTGACCCCGGTCGGCCAGTACGGTAACTACAACCGCTTTGCCAACCAGTTCAACCGCAATGCTGCGGGCGCGCTGGTGCTCAACGCCCAGGGCAACCCGGTCCGCCGCAGCGCCGGCTGGTCGGTCGCCAATCAGGGCAGCGATGCCATCGGTGCCAACGACTTCCACCCGCAGACCGCTGCGGATCAGAGCCGTTCGTCCGATCAGATGCACCTGCTGACCCCGCTGGAGCGTCGTTCGCTGTTCGTCAGCGGCAACTACGACATCACCGACAACGTCCGCTTCACCACGGACCTGTCCTACACCAAGCGCCAGTCGCAGCGTCAGATCGCCGGTTACCCGCTGCAGTCGTCCGCCTTCGGCGTGCCGATGGCCGGCGCGGTCTATCAGACCAATCCGGATGGCAGCCGCACCCTGGTCAGCAATGGCAGCTACTTCAACCCGAACGGCAATCGTGACCTGTACCAGGCCGACGTCGCCAGCTTCGTCGATGCTGATGGCAACCCGCTGTACTCGCAGACCAACGACGTCGACTTCCGTCGCCGTGGCTGGGAAGTCCCGCGTACCACCGATTCGACCCTGACCACCTGGCGTTTCGCCGCGGCACTGGAAGGTTCGTTCGAAATCGGTGACCGCTTCTTCAACTGGGATGTCGGCGCGCTGTACAACGAAAACGACAGCCTGCTGATCAACAACGGCAACTTCTACATCCCGGCCGTCGCCGCGGCTGTGGGTCCGTCGTTCCTCAACTCCTCCGGCCAGGTCGTCTGCGGCACCCCGGGCAACGAGATCGCCGGCTGCGTGCCGTGGAACCCGTATGCCGGCTACGGCGCAGGCAGCGACCAGTACTCGCTGGGCGATCCGAACGTGCAGAACTACCTGTTCCGCGAAGAACACGCCACCGGCAAGACCACCACCCACAACTACTTCGCCAACCTGTCGGGCACCATCGTGCCGCTGCCGGCGGGCGACCTGGGCTTCGCGGTCGGCTATGAATACCGCAAGGAAAGCGGTGCGTTCAACCCGGATGCGATCGCCCAGTCGGGTGACTCGACCAACCTGGCGTCCGGTCCGACCAAGGGTTCCTACGCCCTGGATGAGTTCTACCTGGAATTGAACATCCCGATCCTGGCGGATCTGGCGTTCGCCAAGGAACTGACCCTGGACGTGGCCACCCGTTACTCGGATTTCACCAGCTTCGGTGACACCACCAACAACAAGTTCGGCCTGAAGTGGCGTCCGATCGACGACCTGCTGGTCCGTGCCACCTATGCCGAGGGCTTCCGCGCCCCGACCATCGGTGATCTGTACGGCGGCACCTCGCAGACCTTCCCGACCAACTTCGTCGATCCGTGCGACAGCGTCTACGGCGACGTCCGCGGCAGCGCACGCTGCGTCCAGGATGTCGGCCAGGGCTACCGCCAGCTGTCGCAGGGCTTCGTCCCGACGACCGGCCGTGCCGCACAGAGCCCGGTGCCGTTCAACTCCGGCTCGAACCCGAACCTGACCCCGGAAACCTCCGAGTCCAAGACGGTCGGCTTCGTGTACAGCCCGAGCTACGTCACCGGCCTGAGCGTGGGTGTGGATTGGTGGAGCATCCGCATCGACAACACGATCGTCAGCGACAGCCCGAACCTGATCATGGAAGACTGCTATGTCCGCCTGATCGAATCGCGCTGCTCGATGTTCAGCCGTGACCCGAACAACGGCAACATCGTGGGCACCCTGAACTACGGCAACCGCAACGCCGGTTACACCGAAACCGAAGGCTTCGACTTCGACATCAGCTACAGCCGTGACACCGATTTCGGCCGCTTCTCGGCCAAGTCGTCGACCACGTACGTGGGCAAGTACGAAGAGAAGTCCACGGACGATGTGGACGCCGTGCCGTCGCAGAACAATGGCTTCGGTGCATTCTTCCGCGTGCGCTCGAACCTGGGCCTGGGCTGGAGCATGAACGACCTGTCGGTCAACTGGAACGTGCGTTACTTCTCCGGCACCAAGGAAAGCTGCCGCTTCGCCACGCGTTGCACCCTGCCCACCTACAGCGCACCGGATACCCTGGGCGTGATCTCGCCGCAGACCGAGCTGGGCGCAGTGACCTTCCACGACGTGCAGGTGTCCTATGCCACCCCGTGGAATGCCACCGTCGCCGTGGGCGCCAACAACGTGTTCAACAAGGTCGGCCCGATGATGACCTCGCAGCCGAGCTCGAACTTCTCGTACTACGGCGGCTACGACATCGGTCGCTTCCTGTACATGAAGTACTCGCAGAAGTTCTGATCGATCCACTGATCAACAACGTCTGATGCAACGGCCCCGAAAGGGGCCGTTGTTTTTTGTGGCGACGCGCGGCCCCGTCCAACGGCCGCATACAAAAAAGGCCGCGTTTCCGCGGCCTTCTGCTTGCCTGCAGCGATCAGATCACCCCAGCGGAATCAGCGTCTCGATCACATGCTCCACATAGGCTTCGAAATCCTCGCGCGCCTGCTTGGGCTGCTGCAACTGCAGCGACAGCTGCAGGAAGCCGACATAGGCGGCATAGGCCAGGCGTGCACGGTGCTGCGCATCCGTGCGGCTGAGGCCGGCCTGGCGGAACGAGGCGACCAGGTACTCCAGGCGGCGATGCGAGACACGGTCGATGACCGGGCGCACCATCGGGTGATCCAGCGCCTTGAGCAGTTCGCTGTAGATGATGTGCGGCTGCACTTCATGCGCCACCACCTGGAACAGCTGGCGCAGGCGTACGCGCGGGTCGGTCACATCGGCCAGGCTGCCGAACACCTGCTCCTGCTCGAACAGCTCCCAGCGCTCCAACGCGGCCTGCAGCAACGCATCGCGCGAGGGGAAGTGCCAGTAGAAGCTGCCTTTGGTGACACCCAGGCGCCGCGCCAGCGGTTCGACCGCAACCGCGCCCACGCCTTGTTCGGCAATCAGATCCAGTGCGGCCTGGGCCCAGTCTTCGGCACTGAGGCGGCTGTTGCGGCCGGCACGTGGCTCGCCGGCGGAAGCTTCGGGTTCATTCATAGGTGGATTTAACCATACGCCGGGGTTGGTTGCAGTACGTGAATGCACACAGGGGCGCCTGGAGCCTCGCCGCACAAGGGATGTCCCCACCATACTCCCAAGTATTGACATCGCACAGGGCAGGTCCATACTAGCGAGTATGGTCACTCCTTCTTCTACTCTGCCCCGTTTTGACGATGAGCGACTGACCGGCGCGCACGACGCCGTGCTGGCCGCCACCCGGTCGGGCCCGGGGCGTCGCGGCACCGTGCTGTTCGCCCACGGCTTCGGCCAGACCCGGCATGCCTGGAATGCCACCGCGGCCGCGCTGGTCGACGCCGGTTACCAGACCCTGTCCTACGACGCACGCGGCCATGGCGATTCAGACTGGAATCCGGCCGAACGCCCTTACCACGGCGAACAGTTCGCCGATGATCTGATCGTGCTGGCCGGCGAGCAGGCGCAGCCGCCGATCCTGATCGCCGCCTCGATGGGCGGCCTGTTCGGTTTGCTGGCCGAGTCGCGCTGGCCGGGCCTGTTCTCGGCGATGGTGCTGGTGGACATCACCCCGCGCTGGGACACCGCCGGGGTCGAAAAGATCCTGATGTTCATGACCGCACACCCCGACGGCTTTGCCTCGCTGGCGCAGGCGGCCGATGTGATCTCCGCCTACCTGCCGCACCGCCCGCGCAAGTCGGACGATTCCCTGCGCGCGTTGCTGCGCGAGGACGGTCACGGCCGCTGGCGCTGGCATTGGGACCCGCGCCTGGTCGCCGAACTGGCGCGTGACAGTGAACACCACCAGGGCGCGCTCGCCGACGCGGCGCGCCAGGTGAAATGCCCATTGCTGCTGGTCAGCGGTGGCCGCAGCACCCTGGTCACCCCGCAGACGGTGGCCGAGTTCCTCGCGTTGGTGCCACATGCACGCCACGTGCAGCTGCCGGAGGCCACGCATATGGTCGCCGGTGATGACAACAACGCCTTTACCGCTACTGTGTTGGACTATCTGGACGTGTTGCCCTCGGCCTCCGCCGTCGCATCGTCCGCCATTACCGAGCACGTCACCGGAGCACGCTCATGAGCATTGTCGTTCCCTTCCTCGTCGTCCTGTTGGCAGGTGCGTTCGTCGCCTACCACCGGATGCGCCTGATCACCTGGACGATCATCAGCCTCGTGCTGCTGGCCGCCTGCTGGTTCATCCCGTACGTCAACCAGACCGCCACGATCGTGGCCGCGGCCATCGTCGCCGTGATCGCCGTGCCGCTGCTGCTGCCCTTCATCCGCAAGCCGCTGCTGACCGCGCCGATGATGAAGGTGTTCCGCAAGGTGCTGCCGCCGCTGTCGCAGACCGAGCGCATCGCGCTGGAAACCGGCTCGGTCGGTTTCGAAGGCGAGCTGTTCACCGGTGACCCGGACTGGAACATCCTGCTCAACTACCCCAAGCCGCAGCTCACCGCTGAGGAACAGGCGTTCCTGGACGGCCCGGTCGAAGAGCTGTGCAAGATGGTCAACGACTGGGAAATCACCCACGTCTACGCCGACCTGCCGCCGGAGCTGTGGAGCTTCATCAAGAAGAACAAGTTCTTCGGCATGATCATTCCGAAGGAATACGGCGGCCTGGGCTTCAGCGCGCTGGCCCACCACAAGGTGATCCAGAAGCTGGCCTCGGTGTCGAGCGTGGTCAGCTCCACCGTCGGCGTGCCCAACTCGCTGGGCCCGGGTGAACTGCTCAACCATTACGGCACCCAGGAACAGAAGGACCAGTACCTGCCGCGCCTGGCCGATGGCCGTGAAGTGCCCTGCTTCGGCCTGACCGGTCCGTTCGCCGGCTCGGACGCCACCTCGATTCCCGATTACGGCATCGTCTGC